>JAJBUC010000079.1:13913-31525 GCA_020860545.1 Oscillospiraceae bacterium
TGTTGATGCGGATGGCGATAGTATGTTTCTGTCGGGGAACGAGGGGGGTGTTGTAATTCCGTCGGATACCACCGTTTCGGTTAGGGGCGGAGTGGTCTATCTCCCCATTCGCTATACCATGGAGTGGTTCGGCTTTGCGGTGGGGTGGGACGGTACGACCCATACCGTCAGCCTCACTAGCCCGGTCACCGCAGAACCTGCCAACGCCGAGACGACCTTTGATTTTAACCTGCTGTCCTATATGCCGCAGGACAAAAATTACATAGTCTCTCCCCTCAGCCTGAAAATGGCGCTCGCGATGGCGGCAAACGGCGCGGACGGAGCAACCCAACAGGAGATTTTGGACGTGCTGGGCATTGACGATCTGGACGCCTACAACAGCGAGGCCAAAGCCCTGATTGCATCCCTCAACAGCAATGAGGAGGTGGAATTCAATCTTGCCAACTCCATCTGGTACAACACCGACTATTACGGGAAGAGCGGTTCCGGCTTCGCTGCACCCTATATCTCCACTATTCAGGATTCCTATCAGGGTGTTGCCCAGACCATCGACAACGCCACCGGCAGTCAAACCGTGAACGACTGGATCTCGGCGCAGACGGAGGATAAAATCACGGATGTCGTATCGGATGAGGACATGCCGGAAACCCTGTCGCTACTGGTCAACACCATCTATTTCAAAGGGAAGTGGCAGGAGCCGTTTAACGAGGCAAACACGCAAGAAGCCGTGTTTACAGACCGGAACGGTAAGGAGACTGAAACCGCGTTTATGCATTACATATCCTATTACGCGTACTATGAGGATGAGGACTATCAGGTTCTTGCATGCCCCTATGAGGACGGCAGCACCAACATGTACTTTGTCCTGCCGAGGGACGGGAGTGCACTGACACAGGCGGCGTTCGATGAGGCGGTTGCCAATATGGAGTACAGCTATGTCTACCTCAGCGTACCAAAGTTCACAACTGAGTACACCCATAAGGATTTGGTTGAGCTGCTCAAGGCGCTTGGCGTGCAGACGGCGTTTGACGTCGGCACAGCTGATTTCTTCAATATGTTCCTGACGGAGTCGGTGGACCAAAGCGACCCACCGTATATTAGCAATATTCTGCAAAAGACCTTTATTTCGGTGGATGAAAAGGGCACAGAGGCCGCCGCCGCTACAGTAGTTGGCCTTTCGGGAGGATCAAGCACACCGCCGCCGGAACCTATTGTCTTCCGTTGTGACCGGCCCTTCACCTACATCATCCGTGATGACAGCACAGGAACCATCCTGTTTATGGGCGAGTACGCATTTGTGGAATAGAGGGCGTACTGCATAATAGAAAGCATAAAAGCCGGAGACAGCTGCCCCCAAAAAGGGGCGGCTGTCTCATATTTTCGGCTCTATGGGTTAGGCAGTGATAGGAATAGTTCCTCCAATTCCAGTTGTGTTTTTAGCAATAGGTCTTCTGCACACCCTGTGATACTTTTGGCCTTTTGGATCATGTCAACAGCGTCGGCGATTTTTGCGCTCATGCTGATAACCAAGTGTTCTACACGCTTATCATGCAAGTGAATGATCTCCGATTCCACATGTTTCCCCCCCGATAAGAAGTAATAGTAAACCTCATGCTATTTTAAGGGAATACACCTTAAAAGTCATTAAGGGATATTCCCTTAATGCATAATGAGCATGAGGTGATTACCATGTATGATAGAATCCGCGAAATGCGGGAAGATAGAGACATGACACAGACACAGATGGCGGAATATTTAAGCATTCACCAGACCACCTATTCCGACTATGAGCTTGGAAATCTCAATATCCCGATCCCGATCTTAGATAGAATTGCAGCGCTGTTTGGAACCAGTATTGATTATCTGGTCAATCGTACCGATGAAGCAAAACCCTATCCCGAGCATAAATAGATCTGAAAAGCGAAGCACCACCTGCCGTTTTTTCACGGCAGGCGGTGCTTCTTATTTGGTGGATTCATCCGCGAGGGTGAAGCGGTCATCGGTGACGGTCAGCGCGCCGGTGAGGCCGCTGGTGGCATAGATGGTATAGTCCGCGGTGATAAAAATCCCCTCGCTGCCCTCAATGGATTCCAAAAGCTGCATGCCGTCCTCCAGACCGAGGACAAAGCAGGCTGTGGAGAGCGCGTCGGCCTGGGTGGAGGATTGGTTGAGTATGGTGACGGAGAGCAGCCCGCTCTCCGCAGGGTAGCCTGTCTGCGGGTCTATAATATGGTGGTAGGTTGTGTCGTCCTCCGTAAAGTAGCGCTGATAGCCGCCGGAGGTGACGACAGAGCAGTCCCGCACATTGAGGGCGCAGACACTTTGCCCGCTCTCCCCCGCGAGGGGGACCGTCACGCCGATACGCCACGGGTCGCCGTTCG
Organism: Oscillospiraceae bacterium; assembly: GCA_020860545.1. GTDB lineage: Bacteria > Bacillota > Clostridia > Oscillospirales > Oscillospiraceae > JAJQEJ01. The sequence goes on from JAJBUC010000079.1 coordinate 16,295, forward strand.
GGCGGGTGCCGGCAGCGTAGATATTTCCGCCAAAATCGAGCAGAGCGGAGGTGATGCCCCGTTCTTGCAGGCAGGCGAGCGCCTGATCGCAGGCGTAGCCCTTGGCGATGCCGCCCAGATCAAGGCGCATGCCCGCTTTGGGTAAGAAGATGGTGCCGTCTTCAAAAATTACATTGCGGTAGTTTACAAGGGCACGCTTTTCTTCGATTTCAGCGTCGGTGGGGCGCACCGCAAATTCGCCGTCCTGTTTCCACAGCGCTAACACCGCCCCGACGGTGGGGTCAAACGCGCCGCCGGAGTAGGCGGCGAAGTCGCAAGCCTCCTGAATGAGGCCGTACAGGTCGTCCGAGACGGCGATGGGCGCGATGCCGCTGCTTGCGTTGACTGCGGCAAGCTCGCTGTCCGTGCTGTTCGCCGACATGCGCTTATCAATATCCGCCACGACGTCGAAGACCGCGCGGTAATCCTCCGCGCTGATGGTTTCATAGGTGGATACCGTGATGACGGTGCCGAGGAGATTCGCGCGTGTCTCGCTGCTGAGCGTTTCTTGCCCACAGCCGGTCAGCAGGAGCGCCGCCGCCGCGCAGAGGGGGAAAACTCCATATAAAGTTTTTTTCATATCACATCTCCGATATCGCTTGCGGTGTTTGATCTACACAGCTTGCCGGTACTTCTTCCGGATGGGAACGCCCTTTACAAGAAGCAGGGTGAACAATACTATATTAAACCCCAAAGCTGCGTACAGGTCAAGCGGGGATTGCATTTTTTGCTGATCTGCCCGCCCGCCTCTTCTAATTTGCACGGAAGTCTGGTATAATAACAACAATTCTTGTATACCGGGAGGTCGTCGATGGATTCCATTTTGAGCATAGCAACGCGGCTGCAGGAGCCCTGTCCGCAGATGACCCTGCGCGAGGGGGAGCCGATGAGCCGCCACACGTCCTTTCGGATCGGCGGCCCGGCGCGGCTGATGGCGCTGCCGAAAACGGCGGCGGAGGCTGTATGCGCCCTGCGCGCGGCGGAGGAAGCCGGTGTGACGCCGTTTTTTATGGGCAACGGCAGTAACCTGCTGGTCGCCGACAGGGGCTATGACGGGTTTTTGATCAAGATGGCGGGCGGGATGGACGACGTCACGGTGCAGGGTGAGCGCATGACGGCGGGGAGCGGGATACTCCTCTCTCGGCTCGCGCGCGCGGCGCAGGGAGCGGGCCTGACGGGACTTGAATTCGCCCACGGTATTCCGGGCAGTCTCGGCGGCGGCATCACCATGAACGCGGGCGCGTACGGCGGGGAATTGGGACAGGTCGTGCGGTCGGTCACCTGTTTGACGCGTCAGGGCGACGAAATGACGCTGCACACGGCGGGGTGCCGGTTTGCCTACCGGGAGAGTGCCTTTTCCGGCGGCGATTATCTGATTTTGGGCGCGACCCTGCAGCTGGAGCGCGGGCATCCGGACGCGATTGAGGCGCGGATGGCGGAGCTCGCGCAGCGGCGGCGGGAGAAGCAGCCGCAGGATCTGCCGAGCGCGGGCAGCACCTTCAAGCGCCCGGAAGGGCAGTATGCAGCGGCACTGATCGACCGGTGCGGACTGAAGGGGCACGCGGTCGGCGGGGCGCAGGTGTCGGAAAAGCACGCCGGATTTATTGTGAACCGCGGCGGCGCTACCTGTGACGATGTGCTGCGGCTCATCGACGAGGTGCGCGAGACCGTCCTGCGGGAGACGGGCACGGAGCTGGAGCTGGAAGTAAAGCGCCTGTAACCGCTGTGGAAGAGAGGTAGACAGAGAATGGAACTGACAATTATTTCAGGGCTTTCGGGTGCGGGAAAGAGCAAGGTGGCCTCATTTCTGGAGGACGACGGCTATTATGTGGTCGACAACATGCCGCCCGCCCTCATCCCGCGCTTTGCCGAGCTCGCTATGGCGGCACCGGGACAGTACCAGCGGGTTGCGCTCGTGACCGACATCCGCGGCGGGCAGAGCTTTGACGGGCTGTTTGACGCCCTGAAGATGCTCGATAAAATGGGTTGCGCGAACAGAATATTATTCGTCGAGGCGTCAACCGAGGCGATTATCAAGCGCTACAAGGAGACCCGCCGCCTGCACCCCCTGTTTCACAACGGACACCCGCTTGAGGAGGCGGTGCATCGGGAGCGGGAGGCCCTCGCGCCGGTACGCAAGCGGGCGGAGTATATCATCGACACGTCGAGCCTCTCCACAGCCAAGCTGCGCGGTGAGGTGCTGCGCCTGTTCGGGGACGAGAGCAAAGCAGAGATGAATGTCAATGTCGTCTCCTTCGGGTTTAAGTACGGGATACCCATTGAGGCCGACCTCGTCTTTGACGTACGCTTTTTGCCGAACCCATACTATATTGCAGAACTGCGTGACCAGACGGGGCTGGACAAGGACGTTATGAGCTTTGTCTTTGGCTATCAGCAGACGCGTGAGTTCATGGCCCATCTGCAAAGCCTCATTGCATTCCTCCTGCCGCGGTACGTGGAGGAGGGCAAGACGGTGCTGGTGATCGCCATCGGCTGCACGGGAGGGCACCACCGCTCAGTTGCCATCGCCAACGCACTGACCGAATTTATCCGGCAGAAGGGGTATGCCGCAACGGAAAACCACCGCGACATGACGCGGTGATGTGCGCGCGCAACGCCATGCGGAGAGGGGGAAATACCGGATGGAGCAAAAACGAAACCCCGGCAGCGAGCCTGCCATTGTGGCACTGGGCGGCGGTTCAGGGCTTGCTACCATGCTGCGCGGGCTCAAGCACCGCACGCGCAACCTGACCGCCATCGTCACGGTGGCGGACGACGGCGGCGGCTCCGGCATGCTGCGGCAGGACCTGGGCATGCTGCCGCCCGGCGACATCCGCAACTGTATGCAGGCCCTTGCAAACGTCGAGCCGGTGATGGAGCAGCTGCTCGCCTACCGGTTTCCCACAGGGTCGGGGAGCCTGACCGGGCAGGCGTTTGGGAATCTCCTGCTTGCTGCGCTCAACGGCATTGCCCCCTCCTTCGATCAGGCGGTCGCGCGCATGAGTGAGGTGCTCGCCATATCTGGGCGGGTGCTGCCCGTGACCAACGCGGACATTAAGCTCGAGGCGCTCTTTGAAAACGGCACCCGGGTGGTGGGCGAATCCAAGATATTCGCCTTTAAAAAGGAGCAGAACTGCCGTATTGCGCAGGTGGAGCTCATGCCCAAAGCGCCCCCCGCCCTGCCGGAGACACTCGACGCCATCGCGCAGGCCGATATGATTCTGCTCGGGCCTGGGAGCCTTTATACCAGCATTATTCCAAACCTGCTCGTGTCGGGTGTTTCCGAGGCGATTCGCCGCTCCGGCGCGCTCAAGATTTACGTCGGCAATATCATGACGCAGGACGGGGAGACCGAGGGGATGACATTATCCGAGCACCTCGGCGCGATTTTCCGGCATTCCGGCAGGGGGCTTGTGGACTACTGCCTTGCCAATTCCGAAACCGTCAACCCCCGGCTCATCGCGCGCTACCGGGAGGAGGACGCCGCCCCGCTGGTACTCGATCAGGCGGCGGTGGCGGCGATGGGGGTGGAGCTCATTACCCGCCCATTGACCGCGGAAAACGAGGTGCTCGCCCGCCACTCGAGCGAGCGGCTGGCGGAGGCGATTATGGAGCTTTACCGCGAGCGCGCCGAGACCCGTGTGTTCACGGAAGGATAACGGAGGGGGGAGCAGAGGTAATGTCCTTTTCTCAAACAACCAAGGCGGAGCTCTGCCGCGCGCCGGTATCCCGCCGCAGCAGCGCGCAGGCGGAGGCATACGGCGTGCTGTTATACGGCAACTTGTTTTCCGCCGAGGGGATACGAATCGTCACCGAGTCGGTCGCCCTCTCCCGGCGGTTGCCTGTCCTCTTTCGCAAGGCGTTTCAGCTCTCCTTTGATATCATACCGCCCGAAGACGCAGAGGGGAAGCGGATGTTTGCCGTCACGGACAGGGAGAAAATCGGGTTGATTTTCCGCACCTTTGGCGCGGAGCCGGAACAGACACTGGCGCACAGCATCAACTTTGGCGTGCTGGAGGAAGCGCCGTGCCGCACGGCGTTTCTGCGCGGGGCCTTTCTCGCGGGCGGCTCGGTGACCGACCCGCGCAAGCGCTATCATCTGGAGCTCGTGACCGCGCACTACAACGTCGGGCGGTCGATTCTGCCCCTTTTTGCCGAGGCGGGCTTTTACCCAAAAAACATCACACGTAAGGCAAATTACGTCACATATTTTAAACAGAGCCAGAGTATTGAGGAATTTTTAACCCTCATCGGCGCGCCGCTGGCCGCGATGGAGATTATGAACGCGCAGGCGGAGCGAAACCTGCTCGGGAGCATTAACCGCAAGGTGAACTGTGACGCGGCGAATCTCGACAAGACGGTGGACGCCGCGCAGGCGCAGATTGAGGCGATTCACAAGCTAAGGCAGCGCGCGCAGCTTTCAAATTTGCCGGAAAAGCTGCGGCAGACCGCCGCATTGCGGCTGGAAAACCCGGAGCTTGCGCTCTCCCAGCTTGCCGAGCTGTGCGACCCGCCGGTGACGAAGTCCGCACTCAACCACCGCCTGCGCAAGCTCGTCGAGCTTGCGCGGGACAAGTCCGCCACATAAAGGAGAAAGAAGATGGCCTTTACCCACTTACATGTGCATACAGAATTTTCCCTGCTCGACGGCGCGTGCCGCATCAAGGACTTGATGCGGCGGGTGAAGGAGCTCGGGCAGGACGCCGTCGCCATTACCGACCACGGCGTGATGTACGGTGTGATCGATTTCTACAAGGCGGCAAAAGCCGAGGGCATTAAACCCGTCATCGGCTGCGAGGTCTATGTCGCGCCGAACGGGCGCAGTCATACCGACAAGATCCACGGTACGGACAGCGAGCCGCGCCATTTGATCCTGCTCTGTGAAAACGAGACGGGCTACCGCAACCTCTGCAAGCTGGTGTCCATCGCGTTTATCGACGGCTTTTACAGTAAGCCGCGCGTCGACATGGCGCTGCTCAAAACCTACCATGAGGGGCTCATCGCGCTCTCCGCGTGTATTGCCGGGGAGATCCCGCAGCTGCTGCTCGCGGGGGATTACGAAGGCGCGCGCGCTTACGCCGAGGAGATGGCGGCGGTGTTCGGGGAGGATCACTTTTATCTGGAGCTGCAGGATCACAACCTTGACGAGCAAAAGCGGGCCGCGCAGGGCCTGCTGCGGCTGCACCGCGAGACGGGTATTCCCCTCGTCGTGACAAACGACGCGCATTATCTCACGCGCGCGGACGCCGCCGCGCAGGACACCCTCATGTGCATCCAGATGGCCAAGACGGTGGACGACCCCGACCGGCTGAAATTCCAGACCGATGAATTTTATATCAAGAGCGAAGCGGAGATGGCGGCGCTTTTTCCCGACTACCCCGAGGCGATTGAGAACACCGCGCGCATTACAGCGCGCTGCAATGTGGACTTTGTCTTTGGCGAGCACCATCTGCCGGAATTCAAGCTGCCGGAGGGCTACACCGACTCGGCGGCCTACTTTGAAACGCTCTGTCTGGAGGGCTTTGCGGAGCGCTATCCGTCAGGCGGAGAGGTCTACAGAGCCCGCCTTGCCTATGAGATGGACACCATCCGCAGTATGGGATTTCTGGACTACTTCCTCATCGTCGCAGACTTCATCGCCTACGCAAAGGGGCAGGGCATTCCGGTCGGGCCGGGGCGCGGCTCGGCGGCGGGGAGTATGGTCTCCTACTGCCTCGGCATCACCGATATCGACCCGATGCAATATGACCTCTATTTTGAGCGCTTTTTAAATCCCGAGCGGGTGACCATGCCCGATATCGACATCGACTTCTGCTATCAGCGGCGGGGCGAGGTGATTGAGTATGTCAACCGGAAATACGGCGGCGACCACGTCGCCCAGATCGTCACCTTCGGAACGATGGCGGCGCGCGGTGCCATTCGGGATGTCGGGCGGGCGCTGAATATCCCCTATGCCGATGTCGACCTTGTGGCAAAGCAGGTACCGTCCACGCTCCACATCACCCTGGAGGAGGCGCTCCAGCTCTCCAAGCCTCTCATGGACGCCTATCAGTCCGACCCCAAACGCAAGGAGCTGATTGACACCGCCATGGACATTGAGGGGATGCCGCGCCACGCGTCGGTGCACGCGGCGGGGGTTGTGGTGACCCGCCGCCCGGTTGTGGAGTATGTTCCCCTCGCCAAAAACGGCGACGCGGTGGTCACCCAGTACACCATGACGACGCTCGAGGAGCTGGGACTACTCAAGATGGATTTCCTCGGCCTGCGCAACCTCACTGTACTCGACGACGCGGCGAAGATGGTGGCGCGCAAGTGCCCCGGCTTCACCCTCGCGCAGATTCCGGAGTATGATGAAGCGACCTTTCATATGCTCGCCGAGGGGAAGACGTCGGGGGTGTTCCAGATGGAGTCGCCGGGGATGACGGGGGTATGCGTCGCCATCAAGCCCAAGAGCATTGAGGACATTACCGCCATTATCGCCCTCTACCGCCCCGGCCCGATGGATTCCATCCCCCGTTTTGTCACCTGCAACCAAAACCCTGAGATGATCCGCTACAAGCACCCGAGTCTCGAGCCGATCCTCTCGGTCACTTACGGCTGCATAGTCTATCAGGAACAGGTGATCCGCATCTTTCAGGATCTCGCCGGGTTTTCACTTGGACAGGCCGACATGGTGCGCCGTGCGATTTCCAAGAAAAAGAAGGAACAGATTGAGCGCGAGCGGCAGGCATTTGTCCACGGCGACCCGGCGCGCGGCATCGCCGGGTGTGTTGCAAACGGTATCCCCGCGCAGGTTGGCGAGGATATCTACGATGAGATTTATGCCTTTGCCGATTATGCATTCAACAAGGCACATGCCGTATCCTATGCCGTCATCGCCTACCAGACAGCTTGGTTTAAGTGCCACCATACGCTCGAATATATGGCGGCGCTGCTGACGTCGGTGCTCGATGTGACGGAGAAAGTCGCCGAGTATATCGCCGAGTGCAGGGAGTGCGCCATACCCCTGCTCCCACCCGACGTCAACCATTCGGGCGCGGATTTCCTGCCGGAGGGGAATTCCATCCGCTTCGGGCTCGCGGCGGTCAAGGGTGTGGGGCGCGGCTTTATCCGCAGCGTTATGCAGGAGCGGGAGGCGCACGGCACATTTCGCTCCTTCTCCGATTTCTGCGCGCGGATGTTTGACGCGGATTTGAATAAGCGTGTGCTGGAAAGCCTCATTAAGTGTGGCGCGTTTGACACGCTGGGCGCGCACCGGGCGCAGCTGCTGCATGAGTATCAGCGGGTGATGGACGCCATCACCCAACAGCGGCGCAAGAATCTGGAGGGGCAGTTCGACCTTTTCGGCACGGCGGAGGAGGACACCGGGACGCCGGAGATCACCCTGGCATCCTATCCGCCCTTTACGGCGCGGGAGCAGATGCGCATGGAGAAGGAGACGACGGGCCTCTACCTCAGCGGGCACCCGATGGACGAATACCGCGCTGTTGCAAAGCGCAACAGCGCCGTCCCCATCGGCGCTATCCTGTCGGATTTTGCGCAGACAGGCGGCGCGCAACGCTACCATGACGGGGAAAAGGTCTGCATCGCGGGGGTCATTTCCGCCGTGAAAACCAAGACGACACGCAACAACACCCTCATGGCCTATGTGGCACTGGAGGACGACACCGGTGCCATTGAGGCGCTGGCTTTTGCCAGGGTACTCGATAGCTGCGGCAGCTATATCACGGAAAATTACCCCGTTTTGATGGAGGGGCGTATTTCTGTGCGCGACGAGAAGGCACCGCAGATTATGTGCGATAACGTCCGCGACTTGCAGACGCTGGGTGCGGACGGACAGGCGCAGGGCGCGGAAAAGCGGCTTTACCTGAAAATTCCGGGGGAGGAACACCCGGTCTACCAAAGGATCAAGCTGCTCTTCCAGATGTTTCCGGGCAGGGAACGTGTCATTTTTTATTTTGAAGATTCCCAGCTGCGCAAGCAGCGTGACTGCCTGATTGACGATCTGCTGCTCGACCAGCTGCGCGAGTGGCTGGGCGCGGACAGCGTGGCGGTTGTGTGCGGCGGACATTAGAAAGGGGGCGGCGCGGTGCTGCATCTGCTATCCAGAATCTTTCGCCGGATGACGGTGGTCTTGGCGCTTATTTTAATTCAGCTGGCAGTGTTGGTCATTATACTGGTGCTGTTTTCCCAATACTTTGCCTATTTCTACTATTCCTGTCTGGCGGTGTCCATTTTTGCCGTCATCCGTATTGTGAATAAGGACTATGAGCCGGGGTACAAGATCGCGTGGATTATCCCGATTCTGGTGTTTCCTATTTTTGGCGGACTGCTCTACTTCATGCTCGGCGGCAACAGGATGACCCGCCACAGCCGGCGAAAGCTGGAGGGCATGGACACCAAAATGGAGGAGCTACTCTGCCCCGATTATAAAGCCGGCCAGCTCGCATGCAACGGGGAAGATGCGGTGCTGCAGGCGCGGTATCTGGAGCGATACGCCCATGCGCCCGCGTATGCCGATACCGTGACCGAGTATTTCCCCCTGGGCGATACCCTCTTTCCAAGGCTGCTTGAGGAGATGCGCGCGGCAAAGCACTATATTTTTCTGGAGTATTTTATCATTGCGCCCGGTGTTTTCTGGGACGCCGTGCTGGAGGTCTTGGAGGAGAAGGTGGCCGAGGGGGTGGAGGTGCGCCTCATATATGACGATATGGGCTGTGTCTATACCCTGCCGCACAACTATGTCGGCGTGCTTGAGCAGAAGGGCATTCGCACCATGGCGTTTAACCGCTTCATCCCCGTGCTCTCTCTGCGCCTCAATAACCGCGATCACCGCAAGCTCTGCGTGATCGACGGGCACACCGCCTTTACCGGCGGCATCAACCTCGCCGATGAGTATATCAACCAAAAAATGCGCTTTGGACACTGGAAGGACAGCGCCATTATGCTCAAAGGGGAAGCGGCGTGGAGCATGGCCGTCATGTTCCTGACCATGTGGGATTACAACACCGACGGGGAGGAGGAATATGCGGGGTATCGCCCGCGCGTCACCCCGCCGGAGGTGATGGCGGCGGGGAAAAAAGAGTTTGTCCAGCCCTATACCGATGTACCCCTTGATGATGAGCCGGTCGGGGAGACGGTCTATCTCAACCTGATTGCCAAGGCAAAAAAATACATCTACTTCACAACGCCGTACCTGATCCTCAGTACCGCTATGTATACCGCATTTTGCACCGCCGCCAAGGCGGGTGTGGACGTGCGCATCATTACGCCGCATATTCCGGACAAAAAGTTTGTCTTTGAGCTTACCCGGTCGCAATACCTGCGCCTTCTGGTGGCGGGCGTAAAAATCTATGAGTATACACCCGGCTTTATCCATGCAAAAAATTCTGTTGCGGACGACCGCTTCGGCACCGTCGGTACAGTCAATCTCGATTACCGCAGCCTGTTTCTCCATTTTGAAAACGGCGTGCTGCTGTATCATTCCCCCACGCTTTTTGATGTCAAGCGCGATTTTCTGGAGACGCTGCCGCTCTGCGAAGAGATTACGGAAGAAATGTGCCGCAACATCCCGTGGCATCTGCGCGCATGGCGTGCGCTTCTGCGTATTTTCGCCCCGCTGCTGTGAAAGGGAGGAAGGAACCTCAACATGGAACAACAGGAGAAGCATCATCGGCCGGCTGATAAATGTGACCTTTTTTATGACTATGGCATTGACCTCCAACAAAAAAATTGATATTATAAATAGTCAGACATACCCTTTTGAGAAGGGATGCAGGAGAGGGAGTCTTAGGCTTATGTTGACGCTCAGCGATTTCAAAGAGGCCAGAAAGGTACTTTCCGGTGTGATACTGGATACGAACCTGATTTACAGCAAGCGTTTTTCCAAGGCGACGGGGAACCATGTCTATCTCAAGCCGGAGAACATGCAGGTGACCGGCGCGTATAAAATCCGGGGGGCGTATTATAAAATCAGTACGCTCAGCGAGGAGGAGCGCGCGCGCGGGCTGGTGACCGCCTCGGCGGGCAACCACGCGCAGGGCGTTGCGTATGCGGCGCAGGCGGCGGGGGTACCGGCAACCATCGTAATGCCGACCACAACGCCGCTGGTTAAGGTCAACAATACGAAGGAATACGGGGCAAAGGTAATCCTGCACGGCGAGAGCTTTGACGACGCTGCGGCGCTGGTGGAGGAACTCCGGGAGGAGCAGGGCCTGACCTATATCCACCCGTTTAACGACCTGACGGTGGCGACCGGGCAGGGGACAATTGCCTATGAGATTTTTCAGGATCTGCCCGATGTGGATGTCATTTTAGTGCCCATCGGCGGCGGAGGGCTTGCGGCGGGGGTAGCGACGCTTTCGAAGCTTTTAAACCCCAACGTGCGGGTGATCGGCGTGGAGCCGTCCGGCGCTGCGGGTATGCAGGCGAGCATTGCCGCGGGCAAGGTGGTGAGTCTGGAGACGGTGGACACCATTGCTGACGGCGTGGCGGTCAAGACCCCGGGCGACCTGGTGTTCCCCTATATTCAGAACAATGTGGACGAGATACTGACCATTGACGACAGCGCGCTTGTGGAGGCTTTTCTGGATATGATGGAGCAGCATAAGATGATTGTGGAAAACGCGGGGCTTCTGACGATAGCGGCACTGCGGCATTTGGACTGCAAGGGGAAGAACGTAGTGCCCGTGCTCTCCGGCGGGAATATGGATGTGATTACAATCTCCTCCCTTGTGCAGCACGGATTAATTTACCGTGGGCGCGTGTTCACCTTTTCGGTGCAGCTGCCCGACCGACCCGGTGAGCTGCAGCGTGTGGCGGAAATTCTGACGCGGGAAAACGGCAATATCATTAAGCTGGAGCACAACCAGTTTGTCAACATCAACCGCCAGAGCGGGGTGGAGCTGCGCGTCACACTGGAGGCATTTGGCCACGCGCACCGCAAGGAGATACTGGGGGCGATGCACGAGGCGGGCTATCAGGTAAAAGAAGAGGAGACCGGCGGGTTTTACAGCTGATGCACCCGTCCGCAGGCGGCAGCATTTTTGCTCTGCAAAAATGCGCCACCCGCCGGGTTGCCCCGGCGGGTGGCTATCTATATGATGCGGCAACCGGACGGGGCGCAGCGGAAGGCCGAAGTCCCGTTGGGTATGCCAGGAGAAGACGTGAATGACTGTCGCCGCCCGGCTTTCTGCCGCTTGCAGTATCCTATGTGCCGGACGGGTTGCCTGTGCGCGCCGGGATACGGCGGCAGAGGGGCGAAACGATGGATTCGCACAATAAAGGAGTCCGAGAGCATGATAAAAATAGCGCCATCTATTCTTTCAGCGGATTTTGCAAATTTGGAGCGGGAGGTTCACAGGATCTCTTCCGCCGATTGGGTGCACGTCGACGTGATGGACGGGGCGTTTGTCCCGAATATTACTGTCGGTGTGCCGGTGGTCAAGTCCCTGCGCAGGTGTACGGATATGTTTCTCGACGTCCACCTGATGATTGATAAGCCGGTGCGCTATATTGAGGCATTCGCGCAGGCGGGGGCCGATCTGCTTTCGGTACATCTGGAGGCCGACCACCCCACACAGATTGAGGCGGCGCTGCAGCAGATGGAGCAGTGCGGCATACAGCGCGGCGTGGCCCTGCGGCCGATTACGAAGGCGGAGGCGGTCCTGCCCTATCTGGAGCGGCTGGATCTTGTCCTGATTATGACGGTGGAGCCCGGCTTTGGCGGGCAGCCGTTTCTGGAAGGGCAGCTCGAAACCATCAGCCAGGTCAGGAGACTCATTGACCGCATCAACCCCGCCTGCAGGCTGGAGGTTGACGGCGGCATCAATCCCGAGACGGCAAAGCGCGTCGTCGCGGCGGGGGCGGACACCCTTGTCGCGGGCAGCTCGGTCTATGGCGCGCCCGATGTGGCGCTGGCCATCGAAGCCCTGCGCGGCTGACGCGCGGCCTGAATACGGAGCAAAGGAAGGAAGCCGGATGCAATATTTTCCGCCCGCGCTGGAGCGGCTTGTCGAGCAATTTGCCCGACTGCCCGGCGTTGGAACCAAGAGCGCACAGCGCCTCGCTTTTTTTGTCCTCTCCCTGCCGGAGGAGGAGGCGGGGGCGTTTGCCGATGCCATTGTCGCGGCAAAGCGTGAGATTCACTGCTGCCCCGTCTGCCAGAACTTTACCCAGGGGGAGGGTCCGTGCGCCGTCTGCGCAAGCGCTAAACGCGACCGGGAGGTCATCTGTGTTGTGGCGTCGCCCAAGGATATGCTGGCGATGGAGCGCGCGCGGGAGTACCACGGGCTTTACCATGTGCTGCACGGCGTCATTTCCCCGATGAACCATGTGGGGCCGGATGACCTGCGTATCAAGGAGCTGCTGGCGCGCGTCACGGACGGGGAGACACGCGAGATCATCATGGCAACCAATCCGGACACGGAGGGGGAGGCGACAGCGATGTACCTCTCCCGCCTGCTCAAACCCTTCGGCGTAAAGGTGACGCGCCTTGCCTACGGCATCCCCGTGGGGAGCCATTTGGAATATGCCGACGACGCCACACTTATGCGCGCGCTGGAGGGACGGCGTGAGATGTTATCATAGCGTAGCTGCTTTAAAGCTTTCTTAAAGGTTTTGGCCGTATCGTATATTATAGTATGCCCGATTATCATTTTGGAATAAGGAAGTGCCCTGAGTATGAAGAAAACTACACTGGTAGCAGTCACAGCAGCGATGGTAAGCATCTCCCTTCTGGCCGGCTGTAGCAGCACCGGACAGACGGAGCAGAGCAGCCCCACACCGGGCGCGGAGCTGGAGAGCCAAGGGAGTGCCGACCTGTCGCCGCGCGATGCAGGCACCATGCCAGAGAATGCCGTCTACGGCGAGATTGCCTCTATCCAGACAGACAGCATCACCCTCTCGCTCGGCACAATGGCGCAGCAGACACCGCCGGACGCAGACGCGGAAATGCCCACAGACGGGACGGACACGGAGAATTTCGCGCAGCAGGGCGGCAGTCTGTTAGAGCTGACAGGTGCATCACAGGAAATTGCGATCACAGACGCCACCGTAATTACCCGCGGCGGCATGGGCGACGGGAATCGTAGCGGTAATGCTCCCGCCGATGTATCTGCCATGCCGTCGGACGCGCAGAACGCCTCCGCGCCAGACGGCGGCGGACAGATGGAGCGGGAAAGCACCGTACTTACCCTCGCTGACCTCACCGCCGGTGATACCGTCATGGTTACCCTGAACGATGATGGAAGTGCCGCAACGATTACCGTCATGACTGCCATGGGCGGTCAAATGGGCGGACCCAACGGCGGGCCGGATGCCGGGTTCACACCGGCGGAATAAATTCGGTATCAGAACTGTGCCCAACCGCACGGGACGGGGCTGCAGCAATTGCTGCAGTCCCGTTTTTTTTCTGCCTATACTCTGCACCAGCCAGTTCTGTACTTCTGGCGGAGGGGGTTCCCCTTGCCCTTTCTGGGCTTGTCCCTGTTTTTCGCTTACTCAGCGGGAGGCAGGGTTCCACCCTGCCCCCTTTTTACGGGGCCCGGCGGTGTACGGTTTTCGGGGGCTTGCATTGTTGAAAGCACGCAGGGCTTCGGTTCAGCACCCGCAACCTTGCTCATCCGGCTGCCGCCCCACGGCATGTCGGCCTGCAAAGATTGTGAGCAGTTGCGTTTTTCTCAATGCCAACAAACCGCCACGGATGCAGCGTTCAATTGTACGTTGGTGCCCCATGAAGATATGCATCTAGAGGAGTTCCTCAAAATCAATTTGTTTTTTGTTACCGCTGACGGGAATAATCATGACCTCCCGCCCTTTTTGCTTTGCATAATTGACAGTGTAGGCGGTGCCACCCTTATCGCCGCCATCATAAGCGGCAAGCAGATAGGCCGCATGATTCACTAAATAGCGGTTGCGCTTTAACATACAGTCCGATGTATATTGACGACTGACAAAAACCTCTTTATCACATGCAGCCAGAATGTTATAATAGCGTTCCCGCTGAGCTGCCGACCACCGTATGGCCTGTGTCTCACAAGGCAGTACAGCAATCAATTGCATTTGCGGATACTGCGGTTTCAGTTTTAGGACGAGTTCTGCTCCCCATGTGTCAACACCGAGGGCCATGCCCGATAGATAGGTCTTTACGCCCTTGCCTATGAGCATGATAATGTGTTCTCGCATACTCTGCTTTAAAGCGATACACGCTGTATCATTTTCATCGTAGGCGAAGCTGAAATGTGATGGCCGATGGCCGGTAAATGCGCAACATTGTTGAATATTCATTTTGCACCCCTATAAATTTTGTAGATATGCAGTATATCTACAGTAAACATTATGACATAGATAGGGCATAAAATAAACATACCATATATTTAATTGGAGGTATGTTTTATGGCGATAAAAAGTGTGTCCATTCGTATTGAGGAGGAAATGCTGGAAAAACTCGGCTATGTAGCCGATTATGAGGGTCGATCTGTCAATAGTCATGTATTGGTACTTATCAGAGATAATGTCAAGGCATTTGAGGCGGAAAACGGAGAGATCATGGGTACAATTGAGCCGGATAGCAACGTGAAACCGTCGCGGAAATAATCAAGTCGCGTCCCCCGCTACTAGGCTGTCACGACCAGATGCCAACGTACAAGTTTTGCCGGTTATCCATGCCGAGGGGCGGCAGCCGGAGTATCAGGGTTGCTGGTTATTGAACCGAAGCCCTCAGTGCTTTCGATGAATGCAAACGCCCGAAAACCGGACACCGCCGGGCCACTGTCCCCCGTCAGGGTGCAGGGTGGAACCCTGCCTCCCGCTGAGCAGGCGAAACACAAGGGCAAGCCCGCAACGGGCAAGGGGAACCCCATCAGTAAGAAGGCTGGGCAAACAACATAGGACAAAAAAGCGCCGCACCCTGCCCCCGCGAGGGATATGGTGCGGCGCTTCAGACTCCCTACGGTGCAATAGGAGACCATGGTTTCGGATTTTCAAAATCAACGATAATGTGTGGCCTTTCTTCTTCCGGAATCCCTGCCCACATTGTACTGCCAAACGGTTCAATCGTGATAATCGCTTTGTCCTCTTCCCACGCTATATTTGCAGTCCCGGTATTTTCGCCCAGAAAGATATAACCGCTGCCCTGTAAGCGGTAGAATCCCGGAAATACAATGGGGTATGCAGTATAATAGTGGTTGAATA
>JAJBUC010000007.1:0-3875 GCA_020860545.1 Oscillospiraceae bacterium
ATAAAATCTACCACGAGGGGACAGAACCGGAGGTACATGCCCTCGACGGCGTGTCCCTCACCATCGACCGGGGGGAATTTATCGCCATCATCGGCGCGTCCGGCTCCGGAAAATCGACGCTGATGAACATACTCGGCTGCCTGGATGTACCCACGTACGGAACGTACCTCCTTGACGGCGTGGATGTGACGGAGCTCTCCGACAGGCAGCTCGCCCACATCCGAAACCAGCAGATTGGATTCATCTTTCAGGGCTTCAACCTCGTGCCTGCGCTCACGGCGTATGAAAATGTGGAGCTCCCGCTCATCTACCGCGGTATCTCACACGCGAAACGCGAGAAGCTGGTGGAGGAGGCGCTCAAGAAGGTCGACCTCTTCGAACGTGCCGGGCACAGACCCGCTGAAATGTCGGGCGGACAGCAGCAACGCGTCGCCATCGCCCGCGCCGTCGCGACCAAGCCGCCTGTCATCCTGGCCGACGAGCCGACCGGTGCGCTTGACTCCCAGACGGGGCGCGACGTGATGGATATTCTGCACTGGCTCCATAAAGACGGGGCGACCATCCTGCTCATCACCCACGATACCGGCCTTGCTGCCACTGCGGAGCGTATCGTCCGCCTCTCCGACGGGGTGGTGATCTACGACGGCCCGCGAGAGGGGGCCCCTCTATGAAGTTTGGGCATACCTTTAAAATCGTCTATCACCCGATTGTTGCGGCGTAATGGAATAGACATATTTGTTGGCCTGTGGTTCTTGCGGAGAGGAATCCCCTCTGCAAGAACCACAGGCCAACAGTAATGATTTCCCAGTTGACGAACATAAGTTCTACATGCTATACTGGTCTCCAAAGCAAAGGAGATGGCATCGCTGTGGATCGGATCATTCTTCACTCAGATTTAAACGCTTTTTACGCAAGCGTTGCGTGCCTGTACCACCCGGAGTTACGGGGAAAGCCCGTTGCCGTCTGCGGCAGTGTGGAGCAGCGGCACGGCATCATCCTCGCCAGCACGCCGGAGGCAAAGGCCTGCAACGTCAAAACAGGCGATGCCGCTTGGCAGGCGCGGCAGAAATGCCCGAACCTGATTCTGGTGGAACCCCATATGGAGCAATACGTCCTGTTTTCCACGCGGGCACGGGAGATCTATGCCGACTATTCCCCGGCGGTGGAGCCTTTCGGCCTGGACGAGAGCTGGATTGACCTGACCGGAAGCGGCACATTTGCAGACGCCATCCATACGGCGGATATCATCCGAGAGCGCATCCGGCGGGAGTTGGGCCTGACGGTCTCCATCGGTGTGAGCTTCAACAAAAGCATGGCCAAAATCGGCAGCGACCTGAGGAAGCCGGACTACACCAATCCCATTCCGCGAGAAGGCTTGCAGGAGATTGTCTGGCCCCTCCCCGCCCAGGACTTGTGGGGCGTTGGGCGCGCGACGCGGGGGAAGCTTGCGCGGTACGGTATTGACACCATCGGCAGACTCGCCCAGACCGATCCGGAACAGTTGCGGCGGCTGTTCGGGGTCAACGGTTACACCCTGTGGCAGCTGGCAAACGGAATGGATCAGGAGCCGGTCGCGAAGACCGGGTCGGCGCGGGTGGTCAAATCCATCGGCAACAGCACCACCACGCCGCGCGACTTGGTGACGGAGCAGGATATTCGGGTGACCGCCATGCTGCTCGCGGAGAGCGTGGCGGAGCGGATGCGGGAGCAGCAGTTCAAGTGCCAGACGGTGCAGGTCGGCATTCGCCGTGCAAACCTCGCCTCCTGTGAGCGGCAGGAAAGATTGCCCTTTCCAAGCTGCACAGCCCGGCGGATCGGAGACGCCGCAACTAGGCTAATCCTCGCTAACTGGACAGGCGACCCGATCCGCAGTCTCGGCGTTCGTGGGTGCAATCTTGTCTGTGACGCCTTCCCCCAGATGTCCCTGCTCGCGGAGCTGCAACAGGAGCAAAAGCAGGAGGATCTGGAGCGGACCGTGCAAAATATCAGGCACAGATTCGGCCACTTCTCCATCCGGCGGGGCAGCATGCTGCCGGAGCAAACGCTCACCAATCTGGATATCCGGGACAAGGCGTCGGCGCAGTCCATCGCCTTTTTCAGACGATAGGGAGAGATACCCATGCCGAAAAAAACGTATGTAAAAGTAAACGCGCAGTTTGATACTGCGGGGCATGTGATGCCAACGTCCCTCTGTGTCGGGGACTCCGAATATGTTGTCGACCGCGTTCTGGAGATAAAAAAAGCCGCCAGCATGAAAGTTGGCGGCTTGGGATTGCGGTATCTCGTGTCCATCTCCTCCGACGAGCTGGAGGTATATAACAAGCGCTGTCATCTCTGGTTTGAATATGGTCAAGACCCGGAAATGTGGTTTGTGGTTGAGCGGTAGGCTGTGCGGCCATCGCTAGAAAAAGCAGTTGCACCCAGACACGCACCGGCACGGGTTACAGCAAAAGAAACAAACCTCACTACAGCCGATCCACTGCGCGTAGAGCGTAAGGTCTTCCGTGAGCACAATCGCCTCACCGGGCTGATAGGTCGTTCCGCTGCCGTCCGGCGCGGTATTCCAGCCGGTAAAGAGATGGTCCTCGAGGCATATGCCGGTGTCCTGCGGCGACAGGATGACATACGCCGACCCGAACACAAGCCCCGCATCGGTAAAGCTCCCCGTACCGCCGTTTGCGTGATAGGTGACGGTCAGCAAAATTGGCATCCACTGCGCGTAGAGGACAAGATCCTCCGTGACTTCAATCACCCGACCGGGGAAATAGGCGATCCCGCTGCCGTCCGGCGCGGTATTCCAGCCGCCGAAGGCGTAGCCGGGACGGGTAATGCCCGCCTCCTCCGCCGTAGGGATGGTAAAGAGTGTCCCGTACGGAATGTCCGTTACGATATCACTGCCCTCGCCCCCGTTTGCGTCAAAGGTGATGGTAAAGGTGCCGGTACCCCACTGGGCGTAGAGGGTGAGGTCGCCGGTAATGATGATCTGCTCACCCGGTACATAGGTCGTGCCGCTGCCGTCGGGCGTGGTGTTCCAGCCGCCGAACGAAAAACCGGGACGACTGATCCCCGCCTCCTCCGCGCTTAAAATGGTGTACGTCGCGCCATACGGGAGGTTGCTGTCGATGTGCTCTCCCGTGCCGCCGTTTGCGTTATAGATGACGCTGAAGACGCCGCCACCCCACTGGGCTTAGAGCCTCAGTTTCTCCGTAATGATGATCTGCTCACCGGGCTCCTAGCTCGTGCCGCTGCCGTCCGGCTCGGTGTTCCAGCCGCCAAACGTGAAGCCGGGGCGACTGATGCCCGCCTCTTCCGCCGAAAGGATGGTGTACTGCTCGCCAAAGGACAGGCCGCTCTGCGCAAAGCTGCCCGTGCCGCCGTTCGGTTCATAGAACACGGTGAAGCTGATGATCTCCTGCGTGGAGGAGTTGATATCGTAGTTGTTGAGCGGGCTGCTGAGTACACTGGTGGATGCAAAGCCGATTGTGGGAGGCGTCACCTCGGGGGGGCGCTGCACCCCGTCCGCCGCGTTATTGGTAAAAAATACATTGTCACCCGTGAGCAGGTTTTCGTATGTGAGATCCTCTGTAAAAATTCCGCCGCCCATGCCGAGCGGCGCGGTGTTGCCGACGATGTAGCTCGTGCCGAGCACAGAGAGCGTCCCGCCCTCTGTCAGATAGATACCGCCGCCGTTCGTCACGGGGCCGAACGTCGTGTCCTCGATGCTGACCATGCCGCCGTTGCCGCTCAGCGTTATATTTTCAAGCATCGCGCTGCCGGTTGCTGTAATATAGATGCCGCCGCCGTTGATATGGGAGCGGTTAAGACTGATTAAGCCGCGGTTCATGGTAAAGGATCCGATCAGGGAGAGATATATG
>JAJBUC010000007.1:3885-28235 GCA_020860545.1 Oscillospiraceae bacterium
CATATATGCCGCCGGCTATTACCCCAGACGCGTTGCCTGAAATGGAGCCCGCACTCATGGTTGCCGTGGCGCTGTTACCGAGATAGAGTCCGCCGCCGTTCGTTGCGGCTTTGTTTGCCTGAATGAGTCCGCCATGCATGACGAAGGTGGCGGATACAAACAAATAAACCCCGCCGCCGCCTGACGCGACGGTAGTATTGTTCTGGATGGTTCCCTCTTCCATCGTAAATGTGGTTCCGGTAGAGACATACACACCGCCGCCAAAGGCCCCCGCGCTGTTGCCGGTAATGTCGCCGCCCAGCATCAGGAACAGATTGGTCTGTCCCGTGGCGGGATTGGTGGTATAGACACCGCCGCCGTTGTTAACCGCCACGTTATGCAGGATGCTGCCGCTCATCATGGTAAAGGATGCGCTCCCGCCGATGTAAACACCTCCGCCATTCGTTGCGGCATGGTTTTCCTCCACGGTGCACGAGGCCATGGTGGCGGTAGCGCTGGAAGAGAGGAAAATGCCGCCGCCGCCATTTACGGTTGCGTTGTTGCTTTGTATGAGGCCGCCGGTAATGGTGAGCTGCGCGCCTGTATTGACATAAATACCGCCGCCATAGGTCGTACTGTTGTTGAACTGCACCGCCCCGCCGGTCATCTCCATGGCACCGCTGACGAGCACGCCGCCGCCGGTCGTGGCAAGTCCATGCTGCAAAATCGCACCGTCGTTCAGTATCAGCGTACCTGACGCCTGCACATTGATACAGCCGCCGATATCCATGCCGTCAAGTGTAATGTCCTGCAACGTCAGTGTGCCGCTCACGCCAAATAGGCGCTGACCTGATATCGTCTGTGACAGGACAACTTGATGATCCGCACTGGAGAGGAGGGTTATGATATACCCTGCCGGAACGGTGACCAAGGTGGTAAAGGCAATGTCTCCTTCGATTTCAATGATCTCCGGCACGCCTGCGCCCACCGCGTTAATCGCCGCCTGCAACTGGGCGCTAGTGCTGCCCGACGGCAGCACAATCCGCGCGAGTCCCGGCGTGCCTTCTCTGCTAATCGCAGCCATATTTATTAGCCGCCTCCTTTTTAGAATTTGCGCAAGGATGCTGCTTCAATTTATGTTGGCGGCGGCACTCCCGTGCGAGAAAACGACGGAACCGCGGCATATTCCTTCTGCCGCGGTTCCGGTAAATGATTTTTTATTGCAGTTCATGCTTTGGCAGGGTTACCGTAAATTTCGTACCCAGCGCGGCGCTGCTCTCCAGGTCGATGGTTCCGCCGTGGCTATCCACCACGTGCTTAACGATGGCAAGCCCCAAACCGGAGCCGCCCGCTTGCTTGCTCCTGCCGGAATCCACGCGGTAAAACCGCTCGAACACGCGGCGCTGGTGCTCCGGCGCGATAGGCTCGCCGTCGTTTCTGACCGAAAGCACCGCCGTGTCGCCATCCTCCCGCAGCGCTACATCGACCTGCCCTTCCGGCCGGTTATACTTTACGGCGTTTACGAGCAGATTGCTGACCAGATCACGCAGGTTTTTGCGGTTCCCCACAAGTACGACGGGTGCAAGTACGAGGTGCATCGTCAGCCCGCACTGCTCCGCTATGGGTGAGACCTCATCAAAGCATTCCTCCACAAGGACTGTGAAATCCACCGCCTCCTCCGTCCCGGTCGGCTCCCCGCTCTCCATACGACTGATGAGAATAATGTCGTTGATGAGCTCAGACATGCGTTCGGTCTCCAATCCAATATGGCGCAAAAGCTCGCTGCGCTGGCTCTCCTCCAGATCAATGCCGGAGCAGAGCAGCTCGGCGCTCCCCTTGATGGATGTGATGGGCGTTTTCAGCTCATGGCTGGCGTTGGAGAAGAAATCCCGCCGCATCTTAACCGCGTTGCGCCGCTCAGTGGCGTCTGTCATTGTGATGATCGTCCCGCCCGTGCTGTCGTGCCGCCCGCTTACAGCGGCAAACTCCGTCTCAATCACCCTGCCATTGACGAGGAGGTCGATGGAGGTCTTCTTCCCCTCCCGGTTCACAATCAGGTCCATGGCGTCAAGCAGCTGCATATTCCGCGTACAGTAGATGAGATGGCGTCCGATCACGCTCTTGTCGCAGCCGAGATAGGCACACGCGCTCTGATTGATCATGAGGACCTTTTGGTTGCCGTCTAAAAGGATAAACCCCTCCTTCACGCTGTCGAGAATCAGGCCGGTCTTGTCCTGTTCATCCTCCATACGCGCGATATGAGCGCCGATATCGGCGCTCATCGTGTTGATCTTGCCCGCAAGCTCCTGCAATTCCTCGTACTTATAGTCCTCCGGTGTGAGCGTAACACTGTCGGCCTCCGCCTGCTCCAGACTGTGATTGAGCGCCTGCAGGGGGCGGATCACACCGCGCATCCATCTGCCGGTCAGCAGCATCGTAACCACAAAGGCAACCGCGGCGGCAAAAATCACAGCCGGCAGGGCTGCGTGCAGCCCTGCCGATATGCTGCCGTATGCCCGCGCCATACTGGCCCCATAGATCAGGGCACAGATCGCAGCACAGATGGCAAGCGCGATCACCACCAGCAGTGCCACCCGGCGATCGATCGCCCGTCTCAAGGCGCGCCCCCGCCGTCAAAGCGGTAGCCCACCCCGCGCACCGTCTTGATATATCGGCTTTGCTCCGCGCTGTCCCCGAGCTTCTGACGCAGGGTGCCGATGTGGATATCAAGCGTCCGTGTCTCCCCGCAGAATTCACTCCCCCAGACCTGCCGGAGCAGTTCCGTGCGGGAGATCACCCGATCGCGGTTTTCCATCAGGAGCTTGAGCAGCTCATATTCCTTTGGCGTGAGGGAAAGCGGAACACCCTCCAGAAATACCTCATGCCTGCCCGGGTTCATGCACAGGCCGCCGCTTTCGAGCGCATCCTCCTGCACGGAGGTGGACTCTGTACGGCGCAGCTGCGCGCGTACCCGCGCGCACAACTCCAGTATACTGAAGGGTTTCGTCACATAATCATCCGCACCGGCGTCGAGGCCGATAATCTTATCCACCTCGGTACTCTTCGCTGTAAGCAGGATGACGGGCAGCTGCGCAATGCGCGGATCCTGCCGCAGCCGCGCGACCGCTTCAAACCCGTCCATACCGTCCATCATGACGTCAAAAATGACAAGTCCGGGCGGCTCGCGCCGAATTTCCTCCAACGCGGAGACTGCGTCCGGAAAGCCCACGGGGGTATATCCGTGGCTTTTGAGGGCAACTTCCAGCAGGCGGCGGATGCTCTCGTCATCCTCCGCAATGACTATTTTCTGGCCCATTCCCACGCTCCCTTTCCCGTAACGTCAGAGTATCTTCTCGTTTTTGTGGATACCGGTCAGGTAAAACTCTACCCACTCGCAGATGTTCTCCGCATGGTCGCCGACGCGCTCCAGATATTTGATGACCATCAGGTAGTCGATTGCCTCCTCCATCTGTCCCGGCTCAGTCTGCATATGAAGGGCAAGCATCTCCCTTATTTTGACAAAGTATCCGTCCACCACGTCGTCCACCAGGCAGGTCTCCGCCGCGAGCGCCAGATCCTCATTTACATAAGCCTTGATCGCGTCGGACGCCATGCCACAGGCCGCCTTGGCCATCTCCATAATGCTTTTCTCAAGCTCCGGCGGCGCGGCCCGCTCAATGTGCAGGCTGATCTCCGAGATGTCGGCGGCGTGGTCGCCGATGCGCTCAATGTCGGTGATCATCTTAATGGCGGTGCTGATCACCCGCAAATCCCGCGCAACCGGCTGCTGTCGAAGCAGCAGGTGCAGGCACTGCTGCTCAATGCTCCGCTCCTCCTCATCAATCAGATTGTCGCCCTTGATCACTTCATGCGCAAGCTCCCTGTCACGGGTGAACAGCGCCCGCATCGCCCTGTCAATGGCGTCGGTCACCTGCGCACCCATGCGAACGAGCGCTTCCGAGAGCTCCTCAAGGTCCATGTCAAAATTCTTCCTGTTGTTCACTGCGCTATCCTCCTTTAACCAAAGCGTCCGGTGATATAATCCTCCGTCCGCTTATCCTTCGGCATGGAAAATATATCGCTGGTCTCCCCCATCTCCACGAGCTCTCCCACCAGAAAAAAGGCCGTCTTGTCGGAGATGCGGGCCGCCTGCTGCATGTTGTGTGTCACGGTCACGACGGTATAGTCGTTTTTCAGCTCACTCATCAGCTCTTCAATTTTCATCGTGCTCGCCGGGTCGAGCGCAGAGGTCGGCTCATCCATGAGCAGCACGTCGGGCGATACGCTCAGCGCCCGCGCAATGCACAGCCGCTGCTGCTGTCCGCCGGAGAGCCCGAGCGCACTTTTTTTGAGCCGGTCCTTTACCTCTTCCCACAGCGCGGCACCACGCAGCGAGCGCTCCACAATCTCATTGAGCTCGTTTTTCTTGTGGCTGCCATGCAGCTTCGGCCCATACGCGACATTGTCGTAGATGCTCATTGGGAACGGATTCGGCTTCTGGAATACCATCCCCACATTTTTTCGCAACAGCGTCACATCCACGTCGCTCGCAAAGATATTTTGGTCGTGAAACTTGACCTCGCCGGTGATCTTCACGCCGCGCACCGTATCATTCAT
Organism: Oscillospiraceae bacterium; assembly: GCA_020860545.1. GTDB lineage: Bacteria > Bacillota > Clostridia > Oscillospirales > Oscillospiraceae > JAJQEJ01. The sequence continues at coordinate 8,482 of JAJBUC010000007.1, forward strand.
ACGGTTGAGCGTCTTCAAAAATGTACTTTTCCCACAGCCGGACGGACCGATGAGCGCGGTGATCTCCCGCTCGGGGATATTCATGTCGATCCCCTTGAGTGCGGGAAACGTGCCGTAATGCAGATGCAAATTTTTTGCCGTGATAATATCCATGCGACTCACCTATATCCTTTTCAGCCTTTTCTGTGCAAACTTCGCCGCAAAGTTGATCAGCAATACTATTATAACAAGAATTGCGGCAATTGCAAAGCCTACATCAAATTTCCCCTGCTCATATACATACACATAGAGCGCTACGCTCAGGCTCCCGCCGCTGGTGCCGAGGGCCTGCACGTAATTTGTCACGAGCGCGTATCCTGTGCCTGCTGTAAAAATCAGCGCGGCACTCTCCCCCACCACACGCCCGACAGCGAGAATGGCACCGCCGATAATCCCGTCCAGACTGCTCGGCAGGATGATGGTACGGATCATATACCACTTGGTCGCGCCCAGCCCCAGTGCCCCTTCACGGTACGCCAGCGGCACCGTGCGCAGCGCCTCCTGCGTGGTACGCACCACAGTGGGCAGTACCATGATCACAAGGGTGAGAGAACCGGCCAGAATGCTGGTGCCCAAACCGAGCCCCTGCCGGAAGAGCAGGTATCCGAACAGGCCATATATAATGGAGGGGATACCCGTGAGTGTCTCGGTTGCAAATTCAATAATCCGGACAAACGCCCTGTTTTCAGCATATTCATTCAGGTAGATCGCCGCCCCAATGCCGAGCGGCAGGGCGATAATGAGGGTGGTGAAAATGATATAGAGCGTATTGATGATATTCGGCAAAATCCCGATGGTATCGTTGAGCACGCTACGGGTGGTGGTCAAAAACTCCCAGGAAATATGCCCGAGTCCCCTGTAGAAGATATAGGCGATGACAAAGACAATCAGCGCCACCGTGATACCCGCGCAGAGATAGGCGAGGCCCCGCATGACGCCGCTGTAAGCCCGGCGCTTTCCGGAGAGGCCCTTCGTAATATCCTGTTTCATTTCTTATCCCCCCGCTTCAAAAAGACATTGAGGATGATGTTGATGATGATGATGAACACAAAAAGCACCAGCGCAATGCTGAAGAGCGCCTCCCGCTGCAGGCCGGAGGCATAGGCCATCTCCTTGGAAACCGCCGTCGTGAGGAAGGTGACGCTTGTGAGCAGGCTCGGCATATTCGCAACATTGCCCGCCACCATCATCACTGCCATCGCCTCGCCAATTGCCCTGCCGATCCCCAGCACGATACCCGCCGTAATCCCGCTTTTGGCAGCCGGAACACTTACCTTGAACACCGTCTCCATCTTCGTCGCGCCGAGCGCGAGGCTGGCCTCCTCAAACTCCTCCGGCACGGACAGGAGCGCGGTGCGACTGATACTGATGATATTCGGCAGAATCATAATGGCAAGCACGATGATCGCCGCGAGCAGGGTGGTACCGCTTTTGAGGTCAAATGCCTTCATAATCCCCGGCACAAGAATCATCATGCCGATGAGTCCGTATACCACGGACGGTATCCCGGCGAGCAGCTCTACCGCCGTGTTGACAAGCCCCCCCAGCCTGGAATTTGCGATTTTCGCCAGATATACCGCCGTCATAATGCCAATCGGCACCCCAATGATACACGCGCCGAGGGTGCCGTAAACAGAAGTCAGGATAAACGGCAAAATACCATATTCCGGATTGGAGCCGGTGCTGCGCCAGACCTGTCCGAACAGGAAGTCGACAAGGCCGATCTCCCGGATGGCAGGGACACCGCTGATCACCATGTAGGCGGTGATCGCCAGCACCGCGATAATGGTGATCAAACCGCAGATAAAAAAGACTGCGTTAATAACTTTTTCTACTCTTTTTTTTACTTTCATAGACGCTCCTCTACCCATAAAGCAATTTGGCTATAGGGATTCCCATAAGCAAATCCCTATAGCCAAGTCATGGAAACGAAGATCAGGGCTGAACCGCTCCTGCCGCTTCGATCACCTCTTTTGCCTCAGGGCTGAGGGCAAAATCGACAAATGCCTGCGCCGCTTCGGAAAGTGTCGTACTATCGTTTGTCACGATGACGAACGGGCGCTGGATTGCATAGGTGCCGTCCAATATGGTCTCCTCCGTACAGGGAACGCCGCCTACCGTAACGCTCTTGACCGTATCACCAACGGAGGACAGTGACGCATAGCCGATGGCGTACTCGTTGGTCGCAACCGAGCTAATAACAGCGCCGGTGGAGGTCATCTCCTGGTCGTACTTGCACTCCTCGGCCACGCCGACAATGCTCTCAAACCCGTCGCGCGTACCGGAACCGGCCTCGCGCCCGACCAGTGTGACTTCCATATCGTTGCCGCCCACTTCGCTCCAGTTGGTGATTTCACCCTTGAAAAGACCCGCGATCTGCTCCACCGTGAGATCCTCCACGGGGTTTGCCGCGTTGACAATGATCGCGATGCCGTCAAGCGCAACCACCGACGCGGTCAGGCCGGTCTCTGTTTCCTTGAGCGTTCTGCTGCTCAGGCCGATGTCCGCCGAACCGTCCATCGCGGCTGTAATGCCGGCGCTTGAGCCGGTGGCGTCATAGGTGATGGTCACGCCCGGATTGTCTGCCTCGAATACTTCCTTCAGCGCGGAAATCACGCTTTCCATGGAGGTGGAGCCGTTTGTGGAGATAGTACCGCTGAGCGTGCTTGTCTGTACTTCCGGTGTCGCTTCTGCTGCCCCGGCGTCGGCCTGTTCCGATGCTGCCGGTTCGGTTGTCCCGCTGCACCCGGCAAAGAGCGTTACCGTAAGCGCTGCGGCGGCGGTCAGGCCAATGGCCCGTCCAATTCTTTTCATAGTTGTATTCTCTCCCTTACATTATAATTGGATTCTGATTTATTCTAAGATAAAAACGCGTTTTTGTACTACCATCTTCCATTCAAGTTTATGTATGGTTTTTGTAAAGTCCTATTGTCAATTCTTTATCAGGTGCGTTAAAAAAATGTCTTTTATTGACAGACCCCATACCATAAATTATAATGCGGATAAGATTCAATATGGGAGGTAGAATACATTGGTAGATTTACATGGTATGAGCGCCCTTGTGACGGGCGGCGCAAGCGGGCTGGGGCTCGCCATTGCAAGGGAATTTATTGCGTGTGGCGCAAATGTCGTCATAGCCGACTATAACCCCAAGGTGACGGATATCGCAGCGGACATCGGCGCAATCGGTCTCGTTGCCAACGTGACAAAGGAAGCCGATCTGGAGCGTGCGGTAAATACCGTCGTCGAAAAATTCGGCTCCATTGAAATCGGCGTCGCGTCCGCCGGTGTCGGCGGCAAAAACTTTGACCTGATGAGCGAGACACTGGAAAACTGGAATATGGTTAACGGTATCGACTACACCGGCGTGATGCTGACGGATAAATATGTCATCAAGCAGCTGCTCGCGCAGGGCAAGGGCGGCAGTATGATCAACATCGCGTCTATGTTCGGTCTCGTCGGTCTGGGTAGCAACATCGCCTATTCCGGCTCCAAGGCGGGGGTTGTCAACCTCTCCCGCGCGGTCGGCACCGCCTACGCAGACCAGGGCATCCGCGTAAACGCTATCTGCCCCGGCGTCATCAAGACCCCCCTCATCACGGAGGAGAACAGGGAGCTCTATAAAAACCTTCACCCCGCGCAGCGCCTCGGCGAGCCGGAGGAGGTCGCAAAGCTCGTCGCCTTCCTCTGCTCAGACGATGCGCCCTTCATCAATGGTGCTGCCATCAGCATTGACGGCGGGTACACCGCAGTTTAATGCAAATAAGCAAAAGGGGCTGGAACCTGAAACGGTTCTTCAGCCCCTTTTGCTTGCCCTTTCGCGTTTTTCGGTTTGCAAATTATGCGGTCCTGTGCTACAATACAGACGTTTGCGGTAGATGGATGATATTACCTGTTCTGTTTTCCGAGGGGGCTCCCCTCTGCGCCGGTAGCACAAGCAAACCATAGTATCCCCGTCACCAAGTGGAAAAGAGGAATACAATGAATCTTCGCCTAACCAAAATTTCAGAAAATATGGCCCGTTTCCTGTTTATTGTGACCATGTTCCTATGTATCGCCGCCCTGCTGCTGGGCGTTACGCAGGGGCAGCCTTTTCTGGAGGCCTTTGGTCTTGCCGTCCTGGCGCTGGTTATCTTGCGCCTCATTTACCGGCCCATTGTGCGGTTGCTGGCAAAGCCCGGCGTCGTCAAAAGCTGGCTGATTCTGACGGCGCTGTGTTTTGTGGTCAAAATGATCTGGATATTGGCGGTGCAGGTTCCCATAGAGGGAGATTACTCCGTATTCTGGAGCTATGCAAACGCGTTTGCGAGCGGAGAAGTGATCTATGAAGGGCGCTATATGGCTCTCTTCCCACATATTTTTGGCTATTCCAGCTTTTTAAGCTGGTTTATCAGGCTCTTTGGCTCCGGCCCCTTCGTGGCGCAAATCGTAAATGTGGGGCTGACCATCTGCTCCGGCAGTCTCTTGTTCCGGTTGTGCTACCGTTGGCGGAATCTGAATGCTGCCGTCTCCGTCTACTTACTCTGGATTATCTGCCCCTCGCAGACAATATACAACAGCCTGGTACTCTCCGAGCCGCTCTATACCACGCTGATTTTGGCATTTCTGCTGCTCATGACAGAGGTATCCCTGCATATGCATCGGGCAAGGCGGCCCGTTGTACTCTGCGTCGCCGCCGGTGTCATCGGCGGACTGCTGCTGCGCTGGATCAACGGTACCCGTCCAATCGCCTCCATTTTGATCATCGCACTGCTCATCTGGATTTTCTGCCTCAATCTGCACACCATAACCGCCCTGCGCACATGGCGCAGGTGGCTTCCATTGCTGGCGCTGCTCATCGGGGTGTATCTACTGACCGGCCCCGTGTGGAACGCGCAAATTGCGACGGTAATCGGGGAAGAACCGGCCAATACGCCCGGCTACAATATTCTCGTCGGGTTCAATCAGGCGTCCGACGGCCGCTGGAATCAGGAGGACAGTGACCGCCTCATGTTCTACAGTAACCAACCGGGGGCTACCGCTTCCGAGGCGCAAGAGAAAATTCTGGAGGATGCGAAGGCGCGCGCCACCGCCGGCGATATAAACTATCCGCACCTGTTTCGGGAGAAGCTGCGCATCTTTTTGGGAAGCGATAACAGCAGCGTGCTCTATTCTGTCTCCGTACTGTCTCATACGAAGCTGTTTTCCTATGCCTGCAACGCCTTTTTCTATATGAGCATGCTGCTCGCCGTAGCAGGTATCATTCAGCTATGGCGGCGGAAGGAGTCTTCCACATACCTGCTTCCTCTGCTCTACACTGTGGGACTGACCATAGCGCAAATGCTTGCGGAGGTCGCGGGGCGCTATCACTATTCGATTATCCCCATGCTGCTGCTCATCGGGCAGGCAGCCCTGGTACCAAAAAAGGAAGATGTCTGAACATGAGTTCCAGGCATCTTCCTTTTTTCTATTCCGCAAGCTTATTTTCTTTCGGGAATATAATCCCGACCACGCGGACGTTAACGCACTCCACAGTGAGGCCCGTGGTATTCTCCACGGCGGAATACACCATTTCCTGCACCTTTCGGGCGACGTCCTGAATAATAAAGCCGTAATGGATGAGAATGGCCACCTCCACGCGGATGCTGTTTTCCTCCACATAGATATGGACGCCCTTGCGCAGCGTTTTTTTGCCGCCGAGCAGCTCCACCAGCTCCGTACCGAGATTTGCCGCCATTGCCGCAACGCCCTCCGCCTCATTGGCGGCGGCGGCGGCAATGGATGCCAGCACCGATTCCGAGATGTGTACATTGCCAAGCTCATCGGGACGAGTAACGTACTCTTTCCCTTCCGCCATGCTCTTCACGCTCCTTCCGAGATATCCCTATTGTATCATAAAGGAGGAAAAATTCAACTTCTTTTTCACCCACGGAAGCGGTCGCTTTAATGGGACTGCGTAAATTCCACAATCCGGTGGAGCATCGCCGCCACCTCGGCTCGGGTGGCACCCGCCCCCGGCGCAATCGCGTCACCGCCGACACCGCGCATCACATCAAGCTTATACAGCGTTTGCACCGCGTTTTTTGCATAGTCGGCGATATCCGCTTCATCGGCGAAATAGCAGTATTCCTGTGTCAGCACATAATCCAGCTGCAGGGTGCCGATATACCGCACAAGCATGACGGCCAGGTCCTGCCGGGAGACCGCCTGATCGGGCGCGAAGCGTCCGTCGCCCACCCCCATGACAATCCCTTCCTGCGCCGCCCATTGTACCGCGTCACGATACCAGTCCGCGGTCAGGTCGGAAAAGGGCGTTTCCGCGCCGCTCACTTCCGGTGACCCCGCAAGGCGGTAGAGCACCGTCACCACCATACCGCGGGACATGGCGGCTGTCGGCTCGAAGGCGGTATCCGATACGCCCTGAAACAACGCGTTTGTGTAGGCAAAGGACACATCCTCATAATACCACGCGTCTACCGATACATCGGTAAACGGCAGAGTCTGTGCTTTCCCCGCCGCCTGCGACGTATCCGCATCGGTGTCGGATCCGGCGGTGTCGGTGCTGTCCTCGGTTGTTGCTTCCGTGGCTGTACTGCTGCTCGAGCTGGAGCTGCCGCCGGAACTGCTCGAGCCGCCGGAACTGCCGGAGCCGCTGGAACTGCCGGTGGTGGCTGCATTGGCGCTCCAGCTTGCGTAAAGCGATACATCGCCCGTTACGGCGGTGCTGTCTGTAAATTGGAGCCCTGCATCGGTATACCAGCCGGCGAAGGTATAGCCCGTCCTGGCCGGCGCTGTCGGGAGTGAAATGGTGCTCCCGGTACGAACCGCTGTCACCGTCTGATACACAACGGTTTCACTGTAGAATGTAACGGTATAGCAAGGTGTGCTGTCAATGATATGGAGCGTCACATCGCAGGCCTCTCCCGCATCAAATGTAATGCAAACCGCATGGTCACCGTCCATCAAATCCTGGAGCGTGGATTGCGGCAAAACAAGGTACTCCCCCTCCGCGGAGGCATCCGCTATCACCTCGTATTGCTCCGCCGTCAGCGCGGTCTCATCGAGCAGCACACCGGTGACGCTGTTTCCGTTTAAGGTCAGGGAAATAGCGGCTTCGGTCTGGGTGTATCTGTCAAAGGTCACCTCACTGTCCGCGTGAGATTGGCTGGGCGCAGGCGCATACTCCGCCTCCAACAGTCTGACAAACGCCTCGATGTTGACAACGCCATAGCCATACGAGGTGTCATAGCCGTCCCCGGCGCTGTCGTCCACCGCGCTCCTGCTGAGGAGATCCTCCATATCCTGCAGCATAAGACCCGGGTTATATTCCAGCGCGAGGGCTGCCATGCCCGTCACCACAGGCGCCGCATAGGAGGTGCCGTTTTGTCCATAGCGGTACAACGCGCCGGAGGTATACCCGAGGCTGCTGACCCCTTGTCCCGGAGCCGTCACGAACACCGATTCGTTTTTCTGCGAGGTGCTGGCGACGGTCAGATTCTGGTCCACGGAGCCTACGCCGATCACCTCGTCATAAGCTGCCGGGTACATTAAATCTGTCCCTCCGCCATTTCCAACCGCGGCAACCATAATGATGCCGGCTACATCCGCCTTCTGAATCATTTCCTTCAGCAGCTCGGATTCTCCATCCGTACCGAGGCTCATATTCAGAACATCACATCCGTCCTCAATTGCTGCCTCCATTGCCGCCAAAACCACATCCAGCGTGGTTTCCCTGGTGTCAAACACCCGGTAGGCATTGATCTGCGCCTTTGACGCAATCCCCGCCATTCCCACGCCATTGCCTGTCTGCGCCGCAACAATACCGGCAGCAAAGGTGCCGTGGCCTGTTGCATCCGTACTGTAGGAATTGCCGTCCCCTATAAAATCACTGCCGCTGATACGGGTAGCATCCAAATCCACGTGGTCGGCATAAATTCCGGAGTCAATAAAGCCAACCTTGACTCCGTCGCCGGTTAAACCGATGTCAAAGGCGTATTCCGCGCCGATCGTTTGCAGATTCCACTGGTAGTCGGCGTATAACGGATCGTCCGGCGCATCATACAGCGTAACGATATAATTCGGCTCTATGTACGCGACGTATTCCTCCGGGATCGCCTGCGCCTGCTCCAGACTGGGCACGGTAAGACGGCGCGGATTCGCTCCGTCATCCAACGTACGGGCAACCGGCGCGCCCTCCTTTAGCTGCACAATATACCCGTCGAACGCAGCGGTTTGCTCCTCCGGCTCCGCCGCTACAGCCAGCGGAGAGACGAGCCCGGCAACAAGCGCCAGACACAGGATAAAAGGAATTTTCTTCATAAAGCCCCCTCACAGTCACTTAAAATCTAACATTTTTTAAGTATACTATAGTATAGGGAAAAAAACCAGCTCTTTCTATTATGGGGAATGGTCTCCCCCCAACCAAAAGGGGTTTGCTGAAAAATGCAAAAAAACCTCGCCCAAGGGCAAGGTTTGAGGCTGCAGACAAAGTCTGCAGCCTCGCGCGGCTCGGTTTATTCCGCTTCGATGATTTTCACCTGATTTGCCGCGAAACCCGTCTCCTCGGTGACGATCTCGGTAATCCGCGCGACGTCCGCATCCTTCAGCCCGCCCCCGCTCGCCGCGACGACGACGGAGACGCTGTTGTCTCCAATAAACGCAACGCATTCCGAATATCCTTTGGCCGTGACAAGGTTTTCAATTTGCGCCTCAGACACGGTATAGCTCGCGATGGTCTGAATGGCGGCATTGGTATCCTGCACGGCCTCTGCGCTGACGTCCTCCCCCTCGGTGGACTGCTGGAGAATGCTCAGCGCGGACGAGCGCGCCTGCTGGCGGTTAAGGCGGGCGGTTGCAAAGTAGTCGCTCTGACTTGCCGTGAGCACGGCGCTCCCGCTTTCGTCGGTGATTGCCTCATCTGCGGCCTCCACATCGCCTTCCAGCATGGTGTCTTCCGCCCCGGTCGCCTCGGGACTCTTCAGGAGCGGGTCGGTGGTGGTGCTGACGAGGGTGGACTGCCCCAGGGTCTTACCCACATCGGAGGTGTTGTTCTCCTCCTGATATGTCCAGTTCAGATACACTGCCACGCACACAAAGAGTACAATGGCCACCACAACGGCGTTGCGCTTCCAGATTTTCATATGATATTCTCCTCCTACTGAATATAAATTTCCTCACTGATTGCCTTTACAGACGGAAATACGATCTGCGCCCAGCCCTGTCAGCGCGGAGACCGCCTCGGTCAGCTTCAGGCACACGGCGGGATTGCCCCCGCCCGGGCAGATAACCACCGCGCCGAGAAACTGCGGGGCAATCTCCTGCACCGCCACCGTCTCCTGTGTGCTGGAGCCTTTGGAGATCGTCACGGTGCTGGTCTCCCGCTCGTACTCGTTGTCCTTTTGCTGCACATTGCTGTCCTGCGCCAGCACCGTGCGGCTGCCGCTCTGGAGCGTCAGGAGGACGCGCGTCTCACCCGCGCCTTCGATTTTGGAGAGGGCTTCCGAAAGTTTTTGCTCCATTTCATCTACATCAAAGGATATGCTCTCGCCGACGGCGGCAGTACTCTTTTCCGCCGCCTGCTTTTCCCCGGACGGCAGCGCGAGCAGTACAATGCCAACTAAGATAATGAGGAGGACAAACTTGTACTTTCCCAGCATTGCGGTAATCGTCTTCCCCCACGCCGCCGCCTGTTCGTTCACCTTCATGACACGTCACCCTCCCCGCCATAATATTGCCGCTCGGCAGGGATGCCGAAGTCGGCTGTAATCTGTGCCGTAAGCGCCGTACGCTCCTCCTGTGTCAAGCTCCCGTGAATCTCCACACTGTACGGAAGCGGATAGCCCTCCTCCCCTTCTTCTGTCTCTACTGCGGCGGTGCATGTGATGCCCAATTCCGCCGCCTTGTCCACAATATATGCACCCGATTGCTCGGCTATGATACCTTTCATCAGCACAGAATTTTCCTCCTCCAGCCCGTCGCCGTAATCCGACATGCTCGCCCGGTAATCCTCCATCGCCCGCGCAAGCTCCCCCTCGTCCAGGCTCACAAACGGCTGCAGGATAGCAAGCAGCAAAACCAGCCCGCCCGTGAGCTTTGCGATCTTCCGTATGGTTCCGTTGGGGATCAGATGCTCCGCAATCGCCACGATCATCGCCGCGCATAGCACCCCAATGAGCCATGTCTTAATCAGTGCAATCATCCCCCACTCACCGCCGTAACCGCCGTGACCAGGGAGATCAGCAGCACAAACGCGCATGCGCCCGCCATCCCCAGTACCAGCCCGAATACTCCGCCGATCTGGTCGATCAGCTTGGAGATGCCACCGTCGGAAACGGTGGCAGAGAGCGTACCGAAAATTTTATATACCAGATAGTGAATGCCAAGCGTGAGAAACGGCGCAAGGCAGATACAGAGGATCACGATCATCCCGAATACGCCCACCGTGTTCTTGAGCAGACCCACACCCACAAGTACACTCTCCGCCGCGTCGGAGAGGATGCCGCCGACCACCGGTATCATGCCCGACACGGTGAGCTTCGCCGCCTTCACCGCCGTGGCGTCCACCGTCCCCGCGACCGCCCCGCTGATGGTGAGATAGCCGACGTAGACAATCAAAATCCCCGCAAGGACGGTATTCACCACCCACTTGATGAGCGTCCCGATGCGTTTAAGCCCCTCATTCCCTACCGCCGCAAAGGCGACGCTGGCTGCAATATAGGCATAGACCAGCGGAAGCAGCAGGCGGTTAATCACGGTGATGAGAATATCGGAAAAGAGCATGGTGCAAAACTGCCGCGCCACCGCCACGCCCGGGGCACCGCTTGCGGCGGCGGCCGCCGTCACCGCCGGGATAAGGACTTTCGAAAAATTGTCCATGTCCGCAATCGCCTCCCGCCCCATCCCGATCAGGGAATGGACGTCGGTCACCGCAATGGCGGTCACCGCGAGGACGCCGACGAGCTTCACCACATCCACAGAGGATCCCTCCGCGCCGACGCCGCTGTACATACCGCTCGCCACCCCGCACAAGATGACCACCACCAGCATCAGCAGCCCGCTGCGCCGTGCCTTTCGGAATATCCCCAAAATCTGGTCGCTCCCCGTAGCAAGGGTATAGGAGATCCCCTCGTCCAGGCTTATGCCTTCCTCCATGTCGAATTCCGCGCCGTAGTCGCCCGCTGCCTGTTGAATCCCCTGCAAATCCAGCGCGTCGGATTGCGCGGAGAGAATGTCGCCGCTCGCGTGCGCCGTGCAGAGCCCGCCGAGAAGCAACGCCATAAACAGCAGCATAATCCATCTTTTCATTCGTATCACCTCCGTTTGTACTCCTTGCCCAGGATCCTGCGTCATCACAAGAGCCCCGTAACCGTACTGAGTACCGCGCGCAGGAGCGGCAGCGCAACCAGCAACGCCAGTACTGCGCCCGCAATCTCGGTCATCGCGGCAATCCCGCTCTCCTTCGCATCCCGGCAGATTTCTGCGGCAACGCGGGTGATGATCGCAATGCCCACCGTCTTGAGCACCGGTGCGATAACTGCGGGGGATATCCCCGCAAGCGCCGTCAGCTCGTCCACCACGCCGCGAATCTGGCCCAGCGCGCCCAGCACAAAGCCGCAGATCACAATTGCCGCCGCAACCGCCAGCACCAGGCCGAGCTCCTGTGTGCTTTTTTTGACCACCACCGCGCATACCGCCGCCGCAACGGCAATGGCGGCAACCTTCAGCATCTCCTCCATGGCTTAGAGCCCAAAGAGGTTTTTCACCAGGTCAAACAGGTTGCTGATCTCCTGCACCACCATCATCAATACCACAACCAGCGCGGCAAGGGTGGTCATGGTCGCCTGCTCGTCCCGCCCCGCGCGGATGAGTACCTGATTGAGTACAGCGACAAGAATACCAATTGCGGCAATCTTAAAAATCAAATCAACATTCATGATGACTTCTCCCCACCCGCGCTATTTTGCGGATTCGTATTATAAAAGCATAATGACCGTGAGCAGTCCTGCGCAGAGGCAGAGCATGCCGTACATCTTCCCCTGCTTGCTACGCGCTGTCTGCGCCTCGTTAATACACTGCGCGAGCTGCCCGCTCACCCGTGCGAGCGCCGCCTGTTGCCCGCCGCCGTCGTAGCGGCCAAGCACATCCCCCAGCTCCTCAAGCAGCTTAATATCCTCCTCCTGCAGCCCGAGCTCCGTCTGCTGCAGGCCCTCCCGCCAAACCTGCCCTAAGCTTCGCTCGCCGAGGCGCTCGAGCCCGGCGCGGCAGTACGCAAAGAAGGCGGACACCTGCCCCTGCATACGCGCGGCAAGCTCGTCCAACAGTTCCGGCATCGGCGTGAGTCGGAAGGAAAGCTCCCGTTCCATCAGGTCGAGCGCAGCGAAAAAAGCGCGCAGGGTGCGCAGGCGCACCGTCAGCGTCCGGGCTGCAGCCATGCCGATCACCGCCGCGCCGCCGATCACCAGCACTGCGCCGAGCAGCTTCATCATAGCCGCTCCTCCGCCTCCTCGAGCGGTACCACAGTGTACCGCCGCTCTCCCGCGCGGCGCGTGATGATCACGGCGCACTCAAACACCTGCGCCGCCATGAGCCTGCGGTAAAGCGCCCGCCGGGACAGGTCATCCGGATTCGCCGCGTGCGCCGTCGCAAGCAGCGTCACCCCGCAGTGGGACGCCATCTCCAGCGCCGCGATATCGGACGGGGCGGTGATCTCATCCGCCGCCAGCACCTGCGGGTTCATCCCGCGCAGAAGCATGAGCAGCCCCTCGCCCTTCGGGCACCCCTCCATAACGTCGGTATGTCTCCCAATGGCCAGCTGCGGCTGCCCGCGGTACATCGCCGCAAGCTCCCCCCGCTCGTCCGCCACCCCGACCCTGCGGGGCGGTACGCCGTCCCCATCGGAAACCGCGCGCATGAGGTCACGCAGGAGCGGCGTCTGGCCCATGCCGGGCGGGGACAAAATCAGGGTACTGGGGAGTGTCCCGTCCCGGCAGAGATTGTCCAATACAGGTGCCGCCACCCCCCGCGCCTCCCGCGCAATGCGCACGGCGAGGGATGACACCTGCCGCAGGTTATAGACCGTGCCCTCCCGTACCACGGCGCTCCCGCAGATGCCGATGCGGTGTCCGCCCTGCACGGTAAAAAAGCCGTTTCGCACCTGCTCCAGCGCCGTGTGGGCAGACGCCTGTGTGGCGACCTCCAGCACGCGGGTAAGATCGTTTTGCCGTACCGGCTCCAGGCAATTCTCAAGCGTCCGCTCGCCCCATTCCCCCGCAAGTGTCACGGGAAAGCCGCTGCGCAGGCGGATCTCCTCTACCTTGCTCTGCGCCTCTTCTCCTAGCCCCTCCAGCGCGCCGCGCAGTGGATCGGGGAGCAGCGCCGCCGCCTGCCGCAGGCGTGCCGCCGCGTGGGATACCCCCGCCATTTGCATTGGTACATCACCTTCCTCTTTTGCTATAGACCATACTATGAGTGGTTGTCCCCTTTTATGCCATGCGGAATTGATTGTTTGTCTCTACTGTTTATGGAGGGGTTCAAGCAATACATCCTTTGTGCAGATAAGACAAAGAACAAAACGTGAACATTCCATTTCACCAGTTGCATTTAAACATGAAAAATGGTAACATAAATGTAGCAATGCCGGATAACCGTTCCGGCTGAAAACGAAGGAGTGAATATTTATGGTACGAGTGATCATGGGTGTAAAAGGCACCGGCAAGACCAAACAAATGATCGAGCTAATCAATTCTGCCGTCCAAAGTGAGCATGGGAATGTAGTGTGTATTGAGCGCGGCAATAAACTGACTTACGATATTAACTCGCAGATTCGCCTGATTGAATCCAGTGACTATGAGATGAGCAGCTTTGAATTTATGAAAGGCTTCATCAGCGGCATGCACGCATCCAACTATGATATTACCCATGTTTTTATTGACAGCCTGACCAAAATTGTCGGCGTAGATCCCTCAGATCACAGCGTGGAAGTATTCCTTGACTGGCTCAACTCCTTCTCCGAAACTCATAAACTGAAATTCACCATCACCATCAGCGGCGATATCTCTCTGGCCTCAGACGGTGTCGGCAAATATTTTTAAATTAAAGGAAAAAAACAGGGCTGAAGCACTGCAAATGCAGCGTTTCAGCCCTGTTTTTTGAATCTATTGCACTGTAAGTTAGTTCATCTGCTTCCGGCGGGAGAGGTTGATGGTGCCGTCCTGCATGTCCTCCAGGGATTCCAGGCTCTTGCCTGTCCCGAATGCAACGCAGGAGATGGCGTCGTCTGCGACGTAGGTGTCGATGCCCGTGTGGGTTTTGATCAGCTTGTCAAAGCCCCAGATCAGGCTGCCGCCGCCGGTGAGAATAATACCGTTGTTGGAGATATCGGCCACCAGCTCCGGCGGCGTGCGCTCAAGCACGCTGTGGATGGCCTCCAGAATACGGGTGGTCGGCTCCTCAAACGCCTCAATCATCTCGCTCGAGGTCACGGTAAACACGCGCGGCAGGCCGGTCATCAGGCAGCGGCCCTTGACCTCCACACTCTGCTCGTCCGGCCGCTCATATACACAGCCAATCTGTATCTTCAGTTCCTCTGCAGTACGTTCCCCGATCAGCACATTGTGCTTGCGGCGTATGTACTTGATAATCGCCTCGTCAAATTGGTCGCCCGCAATTTTAATGGAGGTGGACTCCACAATGCCGGATAGCGAAATGACGGCAATATCCGATGTACCGCCGCCGATGTCCACCACCATATGCCCGTCCGGCTTGGTGATGTCCACACCCGCCCCGATGGCGGCGGCGACCGGCTCTTCAATCAGGTAGACCCTGCGCGCGCCCGCCTGAATCCCTGCATCTATGACGGCGCGCTCCTCCACCTCACTGATGCCGGAGGGGACGCAGATGACCACACGCGGCTTAAACAGGCGAAACGAGGTCACTTTGCGGATAAATTCCCGCAGCATCCGCTCGGTCATGTCGTAATCGGAGATCACGCCCTCACGCAGCGGGCGGATGGCGACAATGTTCCCCGGTGTGCGCCCGAGCATCTGGTGCGCCTCGGTCCCCACCTTGAGCAGCTTCCCGGAGTTTTTGTCGATGGCGACCACGGACGGCTCCCGCAGGACGACGCCCTTTCCTTTTACGTAAACCAAAATGGACGCGGTGCCCAAATCAATCCCGATATCTTTACTGAACATACTCATTTGCTGCACCTCTATATTTTTCCATGATCTTAATCTCTATTCTATCCATGCGCTTTTTGATTCATACCTTGTTTATCTATTCTGCTTTCGATAAGGGAACCCTCTCGGCAAGGCGTACAGGCGTACAGCACATAGCACAGTTGATATTTACTTATTATACATTCTGTTCTCTATCTTTTCAACATCTTTCGAAAAAAGATTACTTTTTCTGCTGCGTCAGCGCAAGCGTCGCACCGACCACCTGCTCCGCGCCGCCGGTGAGCAGCACACGGGCGCACTCCGAGATAGTTGCGCCGGTGGTGAGCACATCGTCAATGATCAAAAATTGCCGGCCTTCCACCAGCGCCGGATCAGTCAGTGCATACGCCCCCAGCACATTGGCCCGCCGCGCCGCGGCATCCGCCTGCCCGGACTGCGCGCTGGTATGCCGCACCTTGCGCAGGGTTTCGGCGGCCACATCGCCCAGTTCCAGCGCCACCGCCATAGCCAGCAGCATTGCCTGGTCATAGCCCCGTTCCCGCTTTCGCTCTTTGGACAGGGGCACCCATGTGATGCTGTCATATTCCCCCGGCAGGTGTTCGCGCACACAGTCCGCCACCAGCTTGCCGTAGGTCGTTGCGTAGCCGTCCTTACCGCTGAATTTATACCGGTGGATGGACTTGCGCACCGCGCCCTGATAGCTAAGCGGCGAGACGCACAGGGTGAAGAATTCCCCCTTCCGCTCCGCCGCCGCGCCGGGCAGAAACGGCAGTTCCTTCTGACAGGCCGGGCAGACGCGGTACCCGCCGCCATCTACAATCCTGCCGCAAAAGGCGCATTTGGGCGGAAAGAGAACATCCAGCACCCGGCTCCACACGCTATACCCCATAACGGGCGCTCCTCTCTGCCTATGGCAATTCAGCCAGACGATAACACAGTCCGGAATACCGCTTTCTTTGGCGATTGTTCGCCGTCATCCGCGCCACAACCCGCTCATCACCCACCAGAATCAGCAGCTCACGCGCGCGCGTGATGGATGTATAAAGGATACTGCGCGTAAGGAGCATCGGCGGCGCGTCCGCCACCGACAGGATAACCGCGCGGTACTCGCTCCCCTGCGCCTTGTGCACCGTGACGGCGTAGGCCGGCTCCAGCTCACCGAGAAGGTCGGACGTATACACCACATGTCTGCCTTCAAAATCTACGGTCAGGCTCCCGTCCCGGCTGTCCACTACAATGATCTGCCCGATATCGCCGTTAAACACCCCCATGCCGGACAGCCCGCCCTCCTGCTGGTACCACATCAGGTCGTAGTTGTTGCGCACCTGCATCACGCGGTCGTGCTCCCGAAAAATATACTCGCCAAAACGGTACTCGCCCCGCCCCGCTTCGGGCGGGTTGAGCGCCTCCTGCAGCGCGCGGTTGAGCGCCGCTGTCCCCGTCTGGCGTTTCCGCGTAGGGGAGAGCACCTGAATCTGGTCGGCTGGTATGCCCATCCGCTCCGGCAGGCGCGTCTGCACCAGCTCCACAATGGTCTCCACCGCCTGCTCCGGATTGGTCCGGCGGAGGAAAAAGAAATCCTTGCTTTTATTATGTAAATCCGGTGCCTCGCCGCGGTTCACGCCGTGGGCATTGCGTACAATGGCGCTCTCCGCCGCCTGGCGGAAAACCTCCGTCAGGCGCACAACCGGCGCGATACCGCTTCGGATCAGGTCGGAAAAGACATTGCCCGGCCCGACCGACGGCAGCTGATCCGCGTCCCCCACAAAGATGACGCGGCAGTCCCCCCGCAGGGCGGAGAGCAGTGCCCGCGCTAACGTTATGTCAACCATTGAGGTCTCATCCACAATGACCACATCGGCATCCAGCGGGTCATCCTCCCCCTTGGCGAATGCGAGGCGGCCGCTCTGCGGGTCATAGCGCGTTTCGAGCAGGCGGTGCAGCGTTGCGCCCTCCCGCCCGCACAGCTCGCCAAGCCGCTTTGCCGCGCGCCCTGTGGGGGCGGTGAGTGCCGTGTCAAGGCCCATGCTGTCAAAGAGCGCCAGCACGGCGCGCAGGCAGGTGGTCTTACCCGTACCCGGCCCGCCGGTCAGCAGCATCACCTGCCGTCGCGCCGCAAGCTCCACCGCCTCAATCTGCTGCGGCGCATAGGTAATCCCCTGCTCCTCCTCCATGCGGCGGATGCTCTCCGCAAGGTTGTCGGGCGGCAGAAGGAGATTGCCGCTCATCTCTGCAATGCGAAATGCAACATAAACCTCCGCCTGATAGAATTCACTTAAATAACAGGCCTCCTCGCCGTACACCGTATCCTCAATGATCTCCCCGCGCGCCGCAAGCGCCTCCACGCGCTCGGCAAGGGCCTCCGGCTCCACGGACAGGAGCTGCGCTGTCGCTTCGAGCAGCTTCCCGCGCGGCAGGAAGGTATGGCCGTTCCCGCTGTTGTGCGCGAGCTCAAAGAGCAGGCCCGCCTCCATGCGCTCATGCGCCTCGGCTGAAACGCCCGTGGCAAGCGCCAGCTTGTCCGCCGTCTGAAACGGCACGCCCAGCTCATCATCCACCAGCAGATATGGGTTCCCGCGTGTTACCTCCAGCGCGCGCTCACCATAGCGGCGGTAAAGCGGCATGGCGAGTGCAAGGGAGACGCCGTGCTCGCCCAGAAACTCCATCAGGCGGCGCATCCCCATTCTGAGGCGAAACTCCTCTCCGATGGCGAGGGCGCGCTTGCGGTTCATCCCCTTGATCGCGGTGAGCAGCTCCGGACGCTCCTCCAGCACCGTAAAGGTCTCGGCACCGAACTCCTCCACAATACGGCGGGCGGTGGCGGCACCCACACCGCGCACCGCGCCGGACGCCAGAAATTCAAATACCGCCTTCTCCCCCGTCGGCATGCGCCGCTCCACCGTCTCCGCCTTGAACTGCTCACCGTAGGCGTGGTGCCTCGTCCACTGCCCGCCGACGCGCAGCTGCTCGCCGGGCATAATCCCGGGGATTGTCCCCACCACCGTGACATCTCCGCTCTCGCCTGCCTCCAGTCGCAGCACTGCGTACCCGCTCTCCTCACTCTGGTAGATCACGGTGGATACGCTGCCTTCAATGAAGTTTTGTTCTTCCCCGTTCGCCACTGAACCACCTCATCCCTTGTCTTTTATCTATGTAAGGTTATACTCCTTTACAATCCCTTGGATATCTCCCATCGGTCGCACGGAGACCCATGTCTCCTCCTGCGCCAGCACATCGGCCACCGCGCGGCCGGTCGCGTCCAGCCCGTCGTCGGCAATCACCACGCATACGGGCCGGTTCTGCGTCACCTGAAGCCGCTTCACGGCGCGCACCGTCTGCTCCAGCCCAACGCCCGCGCCGCTTGCCGGTACCACTGCATAAACCGGCTTGCAGTGCGCGTCCTTCCACGGCGCAAGCAGGCGTCCAAACAGCATCCAACCGAGGCAAAGCAAGCCGAATGAGGATAAAAACGCCAAAACAATTTCCAAAATCGGGTTCAAAACCATTCACCTCCGCGCCATTCTATGCCGCGCGGAGGAAATCGGTCTTTTCATTCACGCCAGCACCGAGGTTACCGCACCGGTCAGAAACGTTATGATCACCCCGGCAATAAGCACCCCGGCAAAGATGATCGGTATCGCCCTGCGCAGCGGCATGTCCAAAAAAGCTGCCACGAGCGCCCCTGTCCACGCCCCCGTCCCCGGCAGCGGGATGGCGACCAGGATGAGCAGGCCCAAATATTTATACCGGTTCACCGTGCGCCCTTTGGCGTGTGCCTTGCGCTCCAGCCGGGCAACCAGATTGCCCAACTTGGGGATTTTTTTGCAAATCCACGCAAAGATGCGCCGGATATATACCACAATGAACGGCACCGGAATCATATTGCCCACGAGCGCACAGAGCAGTGCGACCACCGGGTGCAGTCCCAATGCCGTACCGAACGGTACGCCGCCGCGCAGCTCCACCACCGGGAGCATTGATACCAGCACGGTAAAAATCATATGCCCAAAATCTGTGTCGATCAGCCACTGTTCTATTTCCAAGCAAACACGCTCCTCCGTCATTTCACTGCCGAAGCATACACAGACATTGTACCATAACAGAAGTGATGAATACATAAATATTTTATGAATTGTTGGATTAGAAAACAATTCCCTTGTCCCCCGCGCGGGATGATGCTATAATAACCGAAAAAAGGGGTGGCTGCGCATGATCTACAAAGAGGAATTTATCGCCTTTATGATTCGCTCCGGGGTGCTCACATTCGGAGACTTCACCACAAAATCGGGGCGGAAGACCCCTTACTTTATCAACACCGGCAATTACAAAACCGGCGCGCAGGCGTTGCTGCTCGGCGAATATTACGCCGCCTGCATCGCAGAACACCTGCCGACGGGCGTTACCTGTCTGTTCGGCCCCGCGTACAAGGGCATTCCGCTCGCCGTGACGGCAGCCTCCTCGCTCTACCGCGTCTATCAGCGCGATCTGCCTTACTGCTTTAACCGCAAGGAGGCAAAGGACCACGGCGCGGGCGGCAGCATTGGCGGCTACCGGCCGCAG
>JAJBUC010000007.1:28245-31268 GCA_020860545.1 Oscillospiraceae bacterium
ATTACGGCATAGACGTCGATCCCCTCGGCACCGTGCGCGAAATCATCACGTTCCTCCACAACCGTCCCGTGGATGGCAGGGTTTATATTGACGACGCGACCAAAGCGCGTATGGAAGAATACCTCGCGGAATATGGCGCGCGCTGAGAAGCCACCCAAAGGAGGAAGCACCGGCATGGGCATCCACGAAGGTCACCGCAAACGCTTGAAGGAAGAATTTTTGGCCCGTCCGGATTCCTTCCCAGACCACAAGGCGCTGGAACTGCTTCTGTTCTATGCCAATCCGCGCGGGGACACCAATCCTACCGCTCACACACTGCTCGATCATTTTGGCTCCCTCGCCGGTGTACTGGACGCGACGCCGGAGGAACTCTGCAAGCTGAATGGAATCGGGGAACACGCCGTAGTTCTGCTCAAAGCGGTCAAGGAGCTGAGTGGGCGCTATCTCGCGAACCGCTCAAGCGTGGACAATATTGTGGAAACCACAAAGGACGCATTCCATATCCTGCGCCCGTATTTTTTCGGGGCACGCAACGAAATCGCCGTCCTGCTCTGTCTGGACGGCAAACACAAGCTGCTCGGTGTGCGTAAGGTTTACGAGGGCAATGTCAACGCGGTCGCCATCACGGCGCGTAAAATCGCGGAGACTGCGCTCTCCCTCAACGCCTCCGCCGTCATTTTGGCCCACAATCACGTCTCCGGGCTTGCGCTTCCGTCGGTGGAAGACCGCAATACCACCACACACCTCAAGAGTATTCTCTCGCAATTGACCATTACCCTTGTGGACCATTTGATCTTTGTGGATGATGACATGGTGTCCCTCAGGGATAGCGGATATTATCAGCCATAACGGGCTGTTTTTTTGGCAAGTATTTTAGCTTTACATGATCTGATTGATCAGGGATAATGCCTTTCTGGTGTTATCCCTTTTGCATTTACTGCTTCCGGTATGGGGTTCCCCTTGTCAAAAGACGTAGCGGCAAGCAACGCATATTCGGATAAAATTAGTGCTTGCATAGGAACACATGTTTTGGTAAAATGATATCATTCTACTAAGGAGGGCTGTCCCGTGCCAGAATTTGAAGTTGTAAGCGATTACCAACCGGCAGGCGACCAGCCCGACGCCATAGAGTCGCTTGCGTCCGGCCTGCAAAACGGCCTCGACGAGCAGACCCTGCTCGGGGTGACCGGCTCCGGCAAAACCTACACGATGGCAAAAATTATCGAGCAGGTGCAGCGCCCGACGCTGGTGCTCGCGCACAACAAGACCCTGGCCGCACAGCTGTGTGCGGAGTTCCGCGAGTTTTTTCCCCACAACGCGGTAGAATATTTCGTCTCCTATTATGATTATTACCAGCCGGAAGCCTATATCCCCCACACCGATACCTTTATTGAAAAGGACGCCTCTATCAACGACGAGATTGAGCGCCTGCGCCACTCTGCGACCTCGGCACTGTTTGAGCGGCGGGATGTGATCGTGGTCTCCTCCGTCTCCTGCATCTACGGGCTGGGCGACCCCCTCGCCTATTAGAACATGGTTATCTCCCTGCGCGCCGGGCAGACGCGCAGCCGGGACGAACTGCTCAAAAAGCTGGTGGAAATCCGCTATGAGCGCAACGATATTTCCTTTGAGCGCAACACATTCCGCGTGCGCGGGGACACAGTGGAGGTCTTCCCCGTTTACGCGCACAACACAGCCATCCGCATTGAATTTTTCGGGGACGAGATCGACCGCATCTCTGAAATCAATGTCGTGACCGGCACGCCGACCCGCGTGCTCACCCATGCCGCCATCTACCCCGCGTCCCACTATGTGACCACCAAGGAGAAGATGGAGGTTGCAATTGGGGAGATTTACCGGGAGCTTGAGGAGCGCGTGGCCTTCTTCGAATCCCGGAACATGCTCGTCGAGGCGCAGCGCATCAAGCAGCGTACGATGTACGACGTGGAGATGATGCGGGAGCTCGGCTACTGCTCCGGCATTGAAAACTACAGCCGCGTCATCTCCGCCCGCCCCGTCGGCTCGCCGCCGCTGACGCTGCTCGACTACTTTCCGGATGATTTTGTCCTGTTTGTTGACGAGAGCCACGTGACGCTGCCGCAGGTGCGCGCCATGTACAACGCTGACCGCGCGCGCAAGACACCCCTCATCGGCTACGGCTTTCGCCTCCCCTGCGCGTTCGACAACCGCCCGCTCAAATTCGAGGAGTTTGAGCGCCGCATCCGGCAGGTCGTCTACGTCTCCGCCACCCCCGGTGAATACGAGCGCACCCGCTCCGGGCAAGTCGTCGAGCTGGTCATCCGGCCCACCGGCCTGCTCGACCCCGTGATCGACGTGCGTCCGATTGCGGGGCAGATCGACGACCTGCTCGGCGAGATCAATTTGCGCAGCGAACGCGGCGAGCGCGTGCTGGTGACCACACTCACCAAAAAGATGGCGGAGGATCTGACCGCGTACCTGATCAATACCGGCGTCAAGGTGCGCTACATGCACCACGACATCAACACCATCGAGCGGATGGAGATCCTGCGCGACCTGCGGCTCGGCACCTTCGACGTGCTGGTGGGCATCAACCTCCTGCGCGAGGGGCTCGACCTGCCGGAGGTGAGCCTGGTCGCTATTCTGGACGCCGACAAGGAGGGCTTTCTCCGCTCGGAAACCAGCCTGATCCAAACCATCGGGCGCGCGGCGCGCAATGCGGAGGGGCTTGTGATCATGTACGCCGACGCCGTCACGCCGTCCATGCGCCGCGCCATTGACGAGACGGCACGGCGGCGCGAGAAGCAGGATGCCTTCAACCGGGCGCACGGCATCACGCCAAAAACCATCACCAAGTCGGTGCGGGGGCTGATCGAAATCTCCAAATCAGTAGACGCAGAGGCCCCGCGCGCCATCGGCGAGATGAGCGCAAAGGACCGCGCCGCTGCCGTGGAGAAGCTGGAAA
Organism: Oscillospiraceae bacterium; assembly: GCA_020860545.1. Taxonomy (GTDB): domain Bacteria; phylum Bacillota; class Clostridia; order Oscillospirales; family Oscillospiraceae; genus JAJQEJ01. The sequence goes on from JAJBUC010000007.1 coordinate 31,190, forward strand.
ACGAGATGAGTGAGGCCTCCAAACGGCTGGAATTTGAGGACGCCGACGTCCTGCGCGACCGCATCATAGAGCTACGCGG
>JAJBUC010000083.1 GCA_020860545.1 Oscillospiraceae bacterium
ATGCTACCCCCTCCCTTCTCTGACGTGTTCGTCAATGCGCTTGTGTGCCGAGGCGACCGATGCCTCCAGCTTCCCCATCCATGTCGCCTGATTGGATATCGCGCTCTCCAGCCGGGAGACGTCATTTGTAATGCCGACGATGACATCCAGCTTTGCGTCCACCCCGCCGCGCCACTGTGCGTCCTCATTGATCTTCTTCTCGCGGTTATACAGCCACCCGGCCACACCGACAAGACAGCCGACCACCGCGATCGCCGCGCCCAGTTCCACGCTCATTTTCTCTCCTCCTTTGTGATTTATTTTCACGTAATGTGAGCATTTTGATCATAAGAGAACCCCCCTGGGGTGAGAGGGGGCAGGACAATTAGCTCACTTACAGTGTAATTATAGCACACGATATGTGATTGCGCAAGCTTTTTTTATGCGCACCTATCCGGGAACGATGGAAAAACATCACCGGCTACATCATTCGCCTATACCCAAAACCGCCTTCCAACGCGCCTCAGATAATTCCGGTGCCGGAGAAATACCGAAATATCGCTCCAGCACCGCTATGCACGCCTTGCTGTCCTCCAGCAGGATTTTTCTTGTCCCTGTGCTGTCCGACACTGTCAGCCTGTTTCGGACCAGTCGGCGGCGGTTTTCATTTGTGCCGCGGCTGCAGATGAGATACGAAGAAAAGGGCGTCGCACCGGGCACGCTGGCGGCCTGGAAGCCCGGAATAAAATCTTCCGCGCGCCGCACCGGTTTGTATAGCCGGTGCAGCGGATGAAAATCGCCGGTCTCGAGGTTATATTTACATAACACGAGTACATCCCCTTCCGCCTGACGGAACAGAAACCGTTCTCCATACCCGGGCTGCTCTATGCCCTCCGCCAGATATAACGGCGGAATCAGCCCGGAGCCAAAGCCGACATCGACCAGATAGGTCCTCCCATCCAGATGGACTCTCAGGTTCATGTGCTCTAATACATCATCCTCGGTATCCACACTGGCAGAACCCAGAGATACGTCAAACCCCAATTCCAGCAGAAGATAGTAAAACGCGTGGTTGAGCTCATGACATATGCCGCCCCGACGGCGGACAAGCAGTTTATCCCAAAGCGCTTCCCGATCAAGCGATACCGGCTTTTGGAGCAGCATATCCAGGTTTTCAAATGGGACCGCAGTCACATGGGCTGCAGCCAACTCTCTGAGTACGGGCAGCGTACAACTGTGCGGACCGTTATAGAGTAACCGGTCAAAATAGTCCTGTACCGTCACAGACATGGAAGCACACCGCTTTCTATCATTCGTTCTTATTGTTTAGGATACGCATAGCGTCCGGTTTTGTCAACCGGACTTTTCTATAGCTCAGAGCGGTCGAAATACTGGCGCAGTTTTTCCAGCGCGCGCTTTTCAATGCGGCTGACACAGGAGCGGGAAATCCCGCACTGCGCGGCAATTTCCCGCTGCGTCTGTGGCTCAAGGCCGGTCAGTCCATAGCGCAGATTAATGATTTTGGCCTCCCTGTCATCGAGCGCGGAGGCAATGCAGCTGCGGATTTTTACATATGCGTCCTTTGCGCTCACCTCATCAAGCATCGTGTCGTCCACGCTGATTACGTCCATGAGAGAGAGCGAATTCCCCTCCCCGTCCCCCTCCAGTGTATCGGAAAGCGATACCTCCCCCTGCTGCTTGCGCTGCGAACGGAAGTGCATCAGGATCTCATTTTCAATGCAGCGGGAAGCGTAAGTAGCCAGCCGCACATTTTTGTCCGGCTTGAAGGTGGTCACACCCTTAATCAGCCCAATGGTACCGATGGAGATCAGATCGTCCTGATCGGCGGTCTGTGTATAATACTTTTTCATAATATGGGTGATGAGCCGCAGATTGTGTTCAATAAGCTTGTTGCGCGCGTTCATATCCCCATCTGCCATCTGCCCGATATATTTCCGCTCCTCCTCCGCAGAGAGTGGGCGCGGAAACGAGCCGTTGCCATTCGACAGCCGCAGGGAGAAAAAAAAGCCGTTCATTAGTAGTGTCAGCCATGCAGTCAACATTGGTCGCACCTCCACGAAAACATCCTATTCCCGCCCCGCCTGTCTCTATTCCGCGCGGCGGCTGTGTCTTGCAGTATTTTACGGCTCACGAATGGTGTAAAGCGCGTTGAGAATACGCCAGTTTTGCGGAAAGTGGCGCATCAGGTTCCAGTATCCGGCGCCCTTGAGTCCGTATTCCGGAATGAGCGCGAGCTTTGCCCGTATGCTGCGCGCATCCTCAAACCAGACGACGTGTGTGATGCCCTCCTCATCCTGATAGTAAAAAAACGGCGACTGGGCGTCGCTGTCGTATTCGATCGCTACGCCGTACCGGAGTGCAAGGGCAATTGCCTCCTGCGGTGAGAGGGACCGTGCCCTGCTCTCCCCCTCCACGAAGGGCAGCGTCCAGTCATAGCCGTAGGTCGGAATCCCCATCCAGATCCGATCGCCGCTGAACTCGGTCAGGGCATATTCGATGACCCGCCTGACTTCCGGAACCGGCGCAACCGCCATGGGGGGGCCTGCCGCATACCCCCACTCATAGGTCATAAGCAGCACCTCGTTCACGGCGCTCCCGATGGCGCGGTAATCGTGTGCCTCAAAGAGTACACCCTGCTGCCCGGCCCATGTTTTGGGCGCGAGCGCCGCCATGACGGTAAAGCCGCGCGGATTGAGGGCGCTCGTGACCCGTTCCAGAAAAAGCGGGTACGCACCAGCCAGATCGGTCGGGATATACTCGAAGTCGATATCCAGCCCCGCGTAGCCTTTTTCGGCCATAACAGCCAGAATATTGGCGATCAGCCGATCCTGCGCATTGATATCCTCCAGTATGGCACGCGCGAGTTGATCGGAAAAATGTCCCTCCTCATCCAGTGTGGAGACGTTCATCAGCGCCCCCGCCCCGCCCTCCTCCGCCATGGCGAGCAGCACCTCGTCGCCAAGCGGAATGAGCGTGCCGTCGGTGCGCAAGCCATAGGTGAACGGGATGAGATAGGTGAGGTACGGAATGACCGACTGCAGCAGCTCCTTGCTGATAAAGGGATAGGCATACCCGCTGACCGAGACGACCCCCTCCTGCTCCCCTTCATAAGAGATCACCAGCGTCTGCCCCGGATAGATTGTCGGCTCTCCGCCGAGCACGGGATTGTTCCGGTATAGCTGCCGCTGGCTGATCTGATAGCGCTGCGAGATACTGTACAGGCTCTCCCCCGCCTGCACAGTATGTGTTTGAAGCGGAAACTGGATAACAAGCGCCTGCCCAACCGCCAGATTGGAGCGTGATGCAAGCTCGTTGTCTTCGGCAATCTGAGAAATCGGCACCTGATACTGCGCCGCAATTGAGGTGAGCGTCTCTCCCGGCTCCACAACATGAATGACCATATGTAAGCCCCCCTATATCAACGTGATGTAATCGGCATTTGCCCAGCCGACCAGTTGGTCCAGCTGCACCACATACCAATTCTGCCACTGATTCAGCACCGTCAGGTTTGCCCCATCGAACGCGCGCGCAAGCACCGCCGCGTTCGCCGAGGGCCGGTCTCGGATATTGAGGTAACCCCAGTTGATATCCACCACCGCAGGGTGCGCAATTCCGGGCTCCAAAAATGGCACGCCAAAATACTCGGCCACCGCCATGGCGATGCCCCGCGCCGCAGGCTGGAGGTTGTTTTGAATCCAGACGGCGTCATCAATATTGTCATGGTAACCCAGCTCCAGAAAAACCGCCGGAGCTTTGACCCGTCTGACCTCGCCAATTTCGATTGTCCCGACCGCGCGCACCAGCTGCGGGAGCGGATAAATCTGTTTGATTGCGTTTGCCACTAAATTGGCCGCGACGCTTCCATAGTACGACCCCGGGTAATAATAAACGATTACCCCCCGAATTTCGCCATACTGTCCATCCGGCGCTGCATTGGAGTGGAGGGCCAGGTGCAGGTCGTAATCCCCCGCGTTGGAGGCTTGAATGGACTCGGCTGCGGTCATATCCGTTGTATTGCGGTCATATCGGATGCCGGAGGCGGTCAAATACGCTGCGACATAGTCCGCCAGCAGGTTCATCCACTCCTCCTCTGTCCCCCCGTTCACGTAGTAGTTATATTCCTGCGTTGATGGAGATAAGTAAACAATTGGCATGAAAACTCCTCCTTTTTCCCATCCTATGACGCAAACCGGAAAAATGACAGGCGCAAAACTGAATGAATGCACCACGATGCGCATATAGTAAAAAGACGCAGCTGCATGCCCCGCCAAACAGGCGGTACCAACCTGCGTACATTTTTTTGCAGGGGGCAACTATGTGTGGAATTGCGGGCTTTTGCAATTATGAAGCCGACCTTACCGAACAATACGAGCGAAACAGGGCGCTTTTGGCGGAGATGCACAACGTCCTCAACCACCGCGGCCCGGACGGGTCGGGGGAATATTTAGAGCCGCATATCGGCCTGAGCCATGCGCGCCTTTCCATCCGTGATTTGACGCACGGTACACAGCCCATGGTGCGCATACTGGAAAACTGCGCCTATTCCATTGTCTACAATGGGGAGCTATATAACGCGGAGGAGATCAAGCGCGATCTGCTGGAGGCGGGCTATACCTTTGAAACAGCCGCCGATACCGAGGTGCTGCTGTACGCCTGTATCCACTATGGCACAAAGGCGGCAGAGCTGCTAAACGGCATTTACGCCTTTGCCTTTTGGGATGGGGAGCACCTGTTGCTCTGCCGTGACCGGCTGGGGGTGAAACCGCTTTTCTATGCGCTTGCGGAAGATAACCTGATTTTCGGTTCGGAGCCTAAGGCGCTGTTTTGCCACCCCGCCTTCCCACCTGCGGTGGACGACGACAGCTTCCGCGAGCTGCTCGGCATGGGGCCAGCGCGTACGCCCGGCTGCGGGCTGTTTAAGGGCCTGCACGAGGTAGAGCCCGGCTGCATGGTCATCTACTCCCGCGACGGGCTGCAAAAGCACCGCTACTGGGCGCTTGCAAGCGCGGAGCACAGCGACAGCTATGAGGATACCGTACAGCAGGTGCGCTTTCTGGTGACCGACGCGGTGCGGCGGCAGATGGTATCAGACGTGCCGGTGTGCAGCTTTCTCTCCGGCGGAATCGACTCCAGTATCGTCACGGCGCTCGCCTCAAACCTGTTGCAGGCAAGCGGCGGACAGATGAACACCTTTTCCTTTGATTTTCGGGACAATGACCTCTATTATCAGCAAAACGACTTTCAGCCGGAGCGCGACAGGCCCTTTGTCGAGCAGATGGTGGCGCAGTATCCGGTCAACCACACCTTTTTGGAGTGTGATGAGGAGCACCTTTTTGACTACCTTATCCCCAGCGTGGACGCGCGCGATATGCCCGGCATGGCGGATGTGGATGCCTCCCTGCTCTACTTCTGCAGGCTGGTCAAGGACAAAAACAAGGTCACCCTGACCGGGGAATGCGCCGATGAGATTTTCGGCGGGTACCCGTGGTTTTTCCGGCACGAGCTGCTGGAAGCTAATACCTTCCCCTGGTCGCGCGATACAACGCCGCGCACGGCGCTCCTCTCCGACGAAGTGCGGCAGTCGCTGCGTTTGGCGGAGTATTCCGCCGACCGGTACGCCGATTCCCTGCGCGCCGTGCCGCGCCTCCCCGGCGAAGCCCTGCCCGACGCCCGGCGGCGGGAGATCACCCACTTAAATATCCGCTGGTTTATGCAGACCCTCCTCGACCGCATGGACCGAACCAGTATGGCATCCGGGTTGGAGGCGCGCGTCCCCTTCGCCGACCACCGCATCGTGGAATACCTTTTTAATGTACCGTGGAGCATGAAAAGCCGGAACGGAATCGCAAAATCCCTCCTGCGCGACGCCTTCGCCGGCTTACTCCCCCCCAGTCTCATGACCCGGAAG
>JAJBUC010000024.1 GCA_020860545.1 Oscillospiraceae bacterium
AAACACATCAGATATTCATTTACTGGAAATATCATAAAATTGTCTACTTTATGATCGTACCATTTCCACCCAACGGTGTCAACCTTTTTGGGCGGATTGACAGCCATCCGGCGGCGTCAGGTTTTCAAAATAGAATGCCTTGTTGGAGATTCCACAAGGTTTTTCCGCTGCGCTCCACTCTTTTCGGCAATCCCCGTATTGACACGGGTTGACGGCTCTTATATAATGTTACAACAGGTTAAAATCCGGCAATTGCAGAAAGCGCCGGGAATTGACAGAAGAATGAAGGAGGCCTTTGACCGTGGGAAACGAGCGTATTTATAACTTTTCCGCAGGCCCGTCCATGCTCCCGCTTGAGGTGCTGGAAAAGGCAGGCGCGGAGATCACCAATTATCAGGGTTCCGGCATGTCCGTGATGGAGATGAGCCACCGCTCCAAGGTATTTGATCAGATTTTTGTGGACACGCAGGCAAAATTCCGCAAGCTTTTTTGCGTGCCGGAGGGCTACAAAATCCTCTTTTTGCAGGGCGGCGCGTCAACCCAGTTTTCCATGGTGCCCCTCAATCTCATCGGTAAAACCGGCAAGGCCGACTATGCCGTGACCGGCAACTTCTCCAGCATCGCCTACAAGGAGGCGAAGAAGTACGGCACCATCCAGCTCGCCGCAAGCAGCGAGGATAAGAACCACACGTATATCCCCACGCAGGCGCAGCTGAAGCTCGACCCCGGCGCGAGCTATTTCCACTACTGCGCGAACAACACCATCTACGGCACCGAGTGGCAGTACGTCCCCGAAACCGGCGACGTGCCCCTCGTGTGCGACATGTCCTCCGACATCCTCTCCCGCCCGGTGGACGTGAGCAAGTACGGCATCATCTACGCCGGTGCGCAGAAGAATATGGCCCCCGCAGGCCTGACCGTCGTCATCATCCGCGAGGATCTCGCGGGAAGCGAGCTGCCCTATACCCCCCTCATGCTGAGCTATAAGACGATGATCGACAAGGACTCCATGTATAACACCCCCCCCTGCTGGTGCATCTATATTCTCGGGCTGGTGCTCGACTGGCTGGAGGAAAAGGGCGGCGTGCCGGGGATGGAGGCCATCAAGCACGGCAAGGCGCAGATGCTCTACGACGTGCTGGATGCTTCCAGGCTCTTCTCCTGTCCGGCGGAGGTCGGCTCCCGCTCCGACATGAACGTCACCTTCCGCTCTGTCAGCGAGGAGCTCGACGCCAAGTTCGTCAAGGAGGCCACCGCACAGGGCTTTACCAATCTGAAGGGCCACCGCAACGTCGGCGGGATGCGCGCTTCCATCTATAACGCCATGCCGGTCGAGGGCGTGGAGAAGCTGTGCGACTTTATCCGCGCGTTTGACAAGGCGAATTAATTGTAAGTGGAGGCGCAACTATGTTCCGGATCAAAACCCTGAATAAAATTTCACCCGCCGGTCTCTCGGGGCTCGATAAGTCCCGCTACGAGGTCTCCGACGACGTGCAGAACGAGGACGGCATTCTTGTCCGCTCGGCGGATATGCATGAGTACACCTTCCCCGACGCGCTGCGCGCCGTCGCCCGCGCGGGCGCGGGCACGAATAATATCCCCATCGACCGCTGCTCCGAGGCGGGCATTGTGGTCTTTAACACCCCCGGTGCCAACGCGAACGCCGTCAAGGAGCTCGTCATCTGCGCGCTGCTGCTCTCCTGCCGCAACGTCCCCGCCGCGTCGGCGTGGGTGCGGGAGCAGGCCGCCTCCGGCATTGAGGTCGAGACCGTGGTGGAGAAAGGCAAAAGCCAGTTTGTCGGCCCGGAGCTTATGGGCAAAACCCTCGGCGTCGTCGGCTTAGGCGCTATCGGCGTGCAGGTGGCCAACATCGCCACCAAGCTCGGCATGACGGTCTACGGCTACGACCCCTACCTCTCTGTAGACGCGGCGCTCTCCATGTCCCGCCTCATTCAACGCGCGGCGGATTTGGATACCATCTATAAAAACTGTGACTTCATCACCGTCCACGTCCCGCAGACCGCCGAGACCAAGGGGATGATCAACACCGACTCCATCAGCATGATGAAGGGCGGCGTGCGCATCATCAACCTGGCCCGCGGCGGGCTCGTGAACGACGACGATATGCTCGCAGCGCTGGAGTCCGGCAAGGTGGCGGCCTATGTGACCGACTTCCCGAACAACAAGCTTGTCGCGGGCAAGAACGTCATCCCCATCCCCCACCTCGGCGCGTCCACGCCGGAGAGTGAGGAGAACTGCGCCGTGATGGCGGCAAAGCAGCTGCGCGACTATCTGGAGGCGGGCAATATCCGCAACTCGGTCAACCTGCCGAATCTCGAGCAGCCGTGGAGCGCCATCACCCGCCTGTGCCTGATCCACCGCAATGTCCCCGGCTGTATCGCGCAGATCACCGGCATTCTCTCCGAGCAGAATGCCAACGTCGCCAACATGACGAACAAGTCCAAGGGCGACTACGCCTACACCATCGTGGATGTGGACAGCCGCCTCAACGACAGCCTCGCGGACGCGCTGCGCGCCGTTCCCGGCATTCTGCGCGTGCGGGTGCTGCACCATTAAAAAGCATCTGCCGTCACCCATTCCATAACGAAAGAAGAGGAGAAAGATGGAAACAGGGATCCACCCTCACACCGGGACACGCACGGTCACCGACAGCTACGGCAACCAAGTGGTCATTCCCGCGGAAGTAACGCGCGTAGCGCCGACGATCCCCGCTTTTATTCCATTGACTGAACTGCTGACGCAAGGCGGCGGCAATATCGTGGCGTCGACACACGGGGTGACGAGCAACCTCATCGCAATATTTCCTGATTACACAAAGGCGAACCCATATCACTACAACGTGCGCCATGTGCCAGACCTGATCGCCGCAAAAGCGCAGGTGGTCTATGGTCCTGAGGATCGGCATTCCGATGACTATAAGGCGCAGCTCAGAGAGGCGGGCATCGCCTTTGTCGCGCTGAACAACGTGCACACGTTTGCGGGCATGTGTGAGACAATTCTGACGATTGGTGAAATACTGGGCGAGCACGCGTTACAAATGGCGGAAAAGTTTGTTGCCTATTATCGGCACAACATGGATGACGCAGCGCGGCGCACCGCCGGACTGTCGGCAGGCGACAAAAAACGCATCGCGCAAATCTGGTCGATGGACTGGAATGGTCAGAGAGTATATACCTGTATCAATAAAGACAATATCGCACACGCATATTATGAAGCGGCCGGCGCAATCAATGTTGCCGCCGATTACTGCGGCGACAGAACTTTCATGAACCATGATTGCAGCGCCGAACAGATCATTGCGTGGAATCCTGCGTACATCATCACCATGGACAGCAACAGGGAGTATGGCGGGGTACGGGAACTCCTCCTCAGCGATCCCGCGCTTGCCGATGTGGACGCGGTACAACACGGAAACGTGTTCACCTGCCCAACCAAGCTTCACCTCTGGAATGCACGCAGCAGCGAAGGTGCGATGATGCCTTACTGGACCGGCACCATTCTGTATCCTGAATTATTCGGCGATATCGACATGCAGGAAGTTGTGAGGAACTTTTACAGGCAGTTTTACAACACCGAGGTAAACGACGAGTGGATTCACGCCGTGCTTGCCGGGAAATAGCCGGCGCGTGGAACGGCATTCGTATAACAACAGGAAGTGCACCCCTTACGTTCGTGTTCAGTAGATCATACTGTCTGACGTTTGGGGTGCACTTTTCATCGTATGCAAGTGATATTCTGGCCGCTGCGCCGGGCTTTCCTGCTCTCAGCAGGCTATGGCGCGGCTGCGCGCCGCGCGGGCGGCCGCCTCTTTCCACGGCGCTTCCACAAATTTCAGCGCCTCCGGTGCCTGCCGCACTGCGGCAAGGCAGATGGCCTCGGTCTGGACCTCGACGTAGGCCAGAAGGTTGCCGTTCTGCCGTACCGCCTCCAGACAGACCGCCTCCGTCTGTGCCCCGATGAGTTCAAATACCCCCCAGTCCACACGCACCGCGAGCTTGCACAGGCGTTCGCTCGGGTTTTGCATGGTGCGGATTGCGAGGGGATTTTCTATGATCCGCTCCATCTCCAGAATCGCCGGTGTCTTCTCCCGCACAAAGGGCAGGGCTTCCGGATTCTGCAGCAGCGCCAGTACGCAGAGCTCCTCCGTCTGCTCCCGCACATATTGCAGCGCAAGGCCATTGCGTTTCACCGCCCTGAGGCACATCGGCTCCGTCTGGTGCTCAATATAGCGCAGCGCCATGGGATTTTGCCGGAGCGCCTCCAGACAGATTTCCTCGCTCTTCTCCTGCACATGGCTCAGCGCGAGCCCGTTTTGCCGGATGGCGAGCCTGCAGAGCGCCGGGGTCTGCTTGCGCACCGCGCTCAGCACGATTCCGTTGCGCGCCAGCGCCATCGCGCAGAGTGTCTCGGTCTGCTCCCTGAGATGCAGGAGCGACCACGGATTGGACTTGACCGCCTCCACACAGAGGGCCTGGGGCGGGTTTTTGATATACCGGATAAAGGTGCCGTCCTGACGCACCCGCTTCAGATAATCGTCAAATTCACTCTGGCACATAGGCCACACTCCTTTCTGGCTTCAGCGGCTGGAAATGCCCGCTAAGATTTCTTTTTCCAGCAGTCTGGAGAGGGCTTTGGGCATCTGCTCCTCATCGGAAATGTCGATATGCGCCTCTCCGTAAATCTGCTTCATCTGGGCCTGATCCTCCCCAATGGCGAAGGCCAGTGTCTTGATCCCCCTGCGCCGGGCGCTCTGCACCACCGCCCTGATATCATTTTGCGCCAACGCGCCGCCGTAGCCGCTGGAATTCGGCTGCCCGTCGGACAGGATCATCAGGAGCTTATTCTTTTCGGTGCGCTCCGCCAAAAAGTTCGCCGTAATGCCCAGCGCCATGCCGTCGCGGTTATCCCCCTCGGCCGTCATTTGGTTGACCGCGTATTTGGCGGTCCTGACATCCTCAAACTGCTTATAGACACAATAGCAAAGCGCGTGGTCACAGTGATAGCCCGCAATCAGGGTGGGAATCTCCAGCCACTCCAGCACCTCCGTGAGCAGCATGGCGGACTCCTTGGCGGCGGTCAGGCGCTTCCCCCCCATGGAGCCGCTGTTGTCCACCAGAAGCGCAACGGACATGTCGAGGAGCTTATCCGGGTTTTTCTTCTTCGTAAAATACCTCTGATCCACTTTATAGGCGCTCTTGGCGTCCACCCTTCTGCCCATATAGCGGTGCCGCTGGGTGGTAACGCCCTCCTCCTGGATAATCTTCTGCACCTCTTTGTATATCTTGTTCAGATAGGGGCGGTTGGTGTCTATGATCTGCTCATAGGCCTTCCGGTCCTCACATCCGGGGGCAGCCTGCCGCAGCGCCAGCGCGATGCCGAAGTGGGGGGAGCACATATTCTCCGTGGTAATGTGGGTGACGGCCTCATTGAGCTGATCCTGCGCCGCGAGCGCCTCCGCCTTCTCCTGCATCAGGTCGGCATAGATCTGATCCATGACGCGCTGCAGCATCTCCTCCGGGTGCTGGGTGCTCCCCTGCTCGGCGAATGCCTGCTCCGCCGCCGCGGCATCCTCCTCAGAAGTATCCGCACCCTGCCGGAAAATATTCTCCGGCGGGGAGGAAAAGCGCTCGCCGCCGCAGCTCTCCACGGCACGCTCCAGCTGGTCCATCAGCGCCCGCACCGCGTCCATCCCCTGCCCGGCGCGGCCGCCGCCGCCGCTCCCGCTTGCGCCCGGCTCCAGAGCCGGGGCCGCCCGCGTGTCCAAGTCGCCGCCGGCCGCGGGGCTGCGGGCGCTCGGGAGGGACGCGG
>JAJBUC010000056.1:0-5563 GCA_020860545.1 Oscillospiraceae bacterium
ATATTGTATTTCACTATGAGAGCAGAACCGTCATTGACCATGTCAGCTTTCGCATTCCCGAAAAAACCACCACCGCAATCGTCGGCCCATCGGGCAGCGGCAAGACAACACTCTGCAACCTTATGGCCCGCTTCTGGGATGTGAATGAGGGCAGCATCACACTGGGCGGCACCGATGTGCGCGCGTATACGCTGGACAGCCTTCTGGCCAATTTCAGCATGGTATTTCAAAACGTCTACCTCTTTCGCGACACCATCGCAAATAACATTAAATTTGGAAAGCCGGACGCCACCATGGAGGAGGTGATGGCAGCAGCGCGGAAGGCGTGCTGCCACGATTTTATTCTTGCCCTGCCGGAGGGGTATGAAACCGTCGTCGGGGAGAGCGGAGCGACCATATCGGGCGGAGAGCGCCAGCGAATTTCCATCGCCCGCGCCCTGCTCAAAGATGCGCCCATTATCATTTTGGATGAGGCAACCGCCAACGTAGACCCGGAAAATGAGGCGCTTCTGCAGGAGGCCATTGCTGAACTCACACATGGAAAAACCATTATCATGATCGCACATCGCCTGAAAACAGTGCAGCACGCCGATCAGATTCTGGTCATGGACCAGGGGCGGATTATCCAGCGGGGAACGCATGACGAACTGATCAAAGAGGGAGGCCTGTACGCGGAATTTATCCAGATGCGAGAGAAGTCTGTTGGCTGGAAGTTAGGCGGACGACCGGCGTGATCAAAAAACGAAACCCTTCACCAACCGGCAGGCTGGCGAAGGGTTTTGTGATGATCTATGAAATTCCGCGGCTGTGGTCGCGCAGCCAGCTCGGCAGGGAGCGCATTTTGATGCTGGAGACAATGCCCATTGCGGCAAACATCGTGACAATGGAAGTGCCGCCATAGCTGAAAAACGGCAGTGTCAGCCCGACTACGGGGAAGACATAGAGGCACATGCCGACATTGACGCCGACCTGCACAAAGAGCATCCCGGCAAAGCCGCTGGCCACCAGCGCGGAAAAGGGGGATGCGGCGCGGCGCGCCACCCAGATGCAGCGCAGGATGATCGCCCCCAACAGGATAAGGAGAATCAGGCAGCCGATGAGACCGAATTCCTCCCCGCAGACAGCGAAAATTTCATCGGTGTAGCGCGCTGGAAGGGAGGTCTCATAGGCGCTCTGGGTCTGTATTCCTTGCTGGAAACCCAAGCCCGTCAGCCCGCCGCTGCCGATGGCCAGAATGCTGCGCGTCTGCTGCCAGCCGACCCCCTGCGTCTGTTCGTACAGGGTCGCTTCGTTTCCACGCAGATGGTCGAACACGACGAGAATGCGCTGGGCAAAATACGTGTCGTTCCATTGGGACAACAGCAGCGCAATCAGCACACCGCTTACCACCACGGCGAGCAAAAACCAGCGCTTGCGCACGCCGCCCGCCCATGTCATCACAACAAAGATGAGCAGATACGTCAGCCCCATGCCAAAGTCGGGGGAGAGCAGGGAGATGTAGAAGAACATGAAAACCGTATGGCCCGTAATCTGCAGGAGAGACGGGAATTTGTTGAGGCTGTGCCCTTTTTCTCTCAGATACACCATTTGCCATGCAAGCAGCAGGATAAAAGAAAGCTTTGCAAGCTCCGCCGGCTGCAAATTGATGGGGAAGCCCTCAATATGCAGCCAGCTTTTGTTTCCGCCCGCCTCATATCCGAGCGGCGTGAGCAGCAGGCCGTTAATCGCCAAATTGAACACAAGCAGCAGCTTCCAAGAGCGGGAGGTAAACAGCTCGATATCCGCCGACGAGAGCGCGATGTAGATGATCACACCGAGGACAATGGCAATCATCTGAATTATTACATTGGAATAGCCGCCGAGGTAACGCGTTGCGCTGAAAATCAGCACCACACCGTATACGCTCGCGATCAGGCAAAGGGAGAGCAAAAGCAGATCGCCCTTACGAAAAAATTCTTTCATTGAGTCGGATATCCAGGACAGCGTGCTCACCTCTTTCCCGCAGATACTGCGCTTTTATAGTGTAACATTAATTTTGAAAATGGCAAACTATTTTTGCAAAGGAGGCGCTTATATGGTATACTGATAAAATAAATTATATCCTTTTCTAATATGTTCCAGTATACGAGGTTGATGTATGCAGTACCTGACAAACAGTCCCGAGGAGACGGAGGCGGTTGCCGCTGCGCTTGCCGCGCGCCTTTCTCCGGGCACCGTGCTGGCGCTGCGCGGCGATCTGGGCGCGGGGAAGACCGCGTTCGTGCGCGGACTGGCGCGCGGGCTCGGCGCACAGTCGCGCGTGACAAGCCCCACCTTTTCGATTGTGCAGGAGTATCCGGAGGGGCGTATTCCGCTGTTTCATTTTGATCTGTACCGCCTGCAGGGGGCAGATGACCTCTTTGATATCGGGTGGGAAGACTATCTCGCGCGCGGCGGTATCTGCGCGGTGGAGTGGAGCGAGCGCCTCGCGGAGCGGATGGAGCCGGATTTCATTGTCGTCGCCATCTGCAGGGGCGCTGACGATACACAGCGTATCATTCAGATCACGGGAGGAGTGGATGCGGATGAGAATACTGGCGATTGACACGTCTTCGGTTACCTGCTCCGCTGCGCTCTGTGAGGATGAGACGCTGCTCGCGCAGTCCTTTCAAAACAGCGGGCTGACACACAGCCAGACGCTGATGCCCATACTGGAGGATATGCTGAAGCACTGCGCGCAGCGGCTGGACACAGTGGATTTGATGGCGGTTGCGGCGGGCCCCGGCTCCTTTACCGGTCTGCGCATCGGCGTCTCCGCCCTCAAGGGTCTCGCGTGGGCGGAGGGGAAGCCGTGCGTAGCCTGCTCGACACTGGAGTCTATCGCGTGGCAACTTGCGCACTGCAAGGGCGAGATCTGCGCCGTTTTAGACGCGCGGCGCGCGCAGGTCTATGCGGCCCGCTTTTACGCCGACGGCACAGGCATAAAGCGCCTTACACCCGACCGCGCGATTGCAATGGAAGCGCTCGCTGCGGAGTTGCGGCAAGAGAACGCTATGCCGTTGCTGGCGGGAGACGGCGCTGTGATGTGTGAGACTGCCCTGCGCGGCTGCGGACTTGATGTCACCATTGCGCCGCCCCATCTGCGCTACGCGACCGCGTGGGGGGTTGCGCGTTGCGCGCTTGCGCTCGCCCATGCCGGCCGGCTGACCGACGCGCATACCCTTGCCCCGGTGTATCACAGGCTGTCGCAGGCGGAACGGGAGCGGCAGCGCCGGATCAATGAAGAGAAAAGAGGGAGTAACAATGAATCAGAATGTGACCATGATTGACCACCCGCTTGTGCAGCACAAGCTCTCTATCTTGCGCGATGAGACAACCGGCGTGAAGGAATTCCGTGAAGTTGTTTCGGAAATCGCCACTTTAATGTGCTATGAGGCGACACGCGACCTGCCGCTCAAAGACGTCACCATCAAAACGCCGGTGGCGACCGCGACGTTCCACGCGCTGGCAGGGAAGAAGCTTGCGATTATCCCCGTCTTGCGCGCCGGGCTCGGCATGGTGGACGGCGTACTTACGCTCATCCCCTCGGCCAAAGTGGGGCATATCGGGCTTTACCGCGACCCCGACACCCTGCAGCCGGTGGAATACTACTGCAAAATGCCCGCCGATATCTCGGAGCGGGACGCCATTATTCTCGACCCCATGCTCGCAACAGGCGGATCTGCGTCCGCCGCCATTCAGATTGTGAAAAACTACGGGGTGAGAAGTGTAAAGCTGATGAGCATCATCGCTGCAAGGGGTGGCGTCGACCGGGTCACGAAGGATCACCCGGATGTGCCCGTTCTCATCGCCGCCATGGATGAAGGGCTCAACGAGCACGGGTATATCGTGCCGGGACTGGGCGACGCGGGCGACCGCATTTTTGGAACGAAATAATGGACTTTTTGAGGTGAGCTTGCTTGAGAATGCGAAAAAAGCGCAATCTATCCACGCGCATGGCGCGCTGCGCTGCGCTGCTGGTGACCGAGCCGGAAAGCCTGCGCGGCGTGTGGCGTACCGAGATGCCTGAGGCGGAGGCGCTTTGGCTGGAAATCGGCTGCGGTAAAGGGCGTTTTACCGCCGAGACGGCGCAACAGCATCCAAACGTTCTCTATATCGCAGTGGAGCGGGTGCCGGACGCGATGGTCATTGCGATGGAGCGGGTACTGGAGCGTGGCCTCTGTAACGTCCTCTTTGTCGACGGGGATGCGGCATCGCTGCAGGCGATGTTTGCACCCGGCGAGATCGACCAGATATTCATTAATTTCTGCGATCCCTGGCCCTCGAACCGACATGCGAAGCGCAGACTCACCCATCCCGATTTTCTCCTGCGCTATCGCGAGATTCTCAGCGATGGCGGCGAGATTGCATTCAAGACCGATAACCGCGCTCTGTTCGAGTGGTCGCTTCTGCAGTTCCCCAAAGCGGGCTATGCACTTTCGGAGATCACGCGTGATCTCCACGCAAATGGGATTTGCGGCGTGATGACCGATTATGAGGAGAAATTTCATGCGCTTGGTACCCCCATCAACCGCTGTATCGGTACCAAAGCATAGACAACAAGGGTGCAGACGAATACTTGCCGTCTGCACCCTTGTTGCATTCTATTTTAGAGTTTTGCTATCACAAAAAGCATCATGAAGAAGTGAAAGAGACTGCCAAGCATAATAAAGACATGAAAGATTTCGTGACAGCCGAAATGCTTGTTGTTTCTGCCCGGCCATTTGCACGCGTAGAGAATGCCGCCGACGGTATAAAAGACCCCGCCGCCAATGAGCCAGAAAAACCCGGATGCCGGAAACACGTGGTACAGCGGGACAAGGGCAAACACCGCCGCCCAGCCCATCCCGAGATAGATGCCCAACGTAAGCGCGCGGGGTGCGCCAATCCAGAACGCTGTTAGAATGATACCGGCGACCGCAAGCCTCCAGATGATGCCGAAAACGACCCAGCCCGTCACACCGGAATTGCGCAGCGCGACAAGGCACAAGGGGGTATAGGTTCCGGCAATGAGCAGGTAAATCGACATATGATCGCACTTGCGCAGCACAATCCGCCCTCTGATGGATATTTTTACGCTGTGGTACAGCGTACTCATGGTATAGAGCAGCACCATGGAACCGCCAAAAATGGCAAAAGAAACGATATGCCATGCGCTGCAGCCGCCGAGCGCGGCGAATACGAGAAGCACGACAGTCCCGGCAAGCGCCAGACCCGCGCCTACGCAGTGTGTCAGGGCCGACCAGAGACGCAGGCCGTCATAAGGATTGCGCCCTTTTTCTCCATACACGTTGCGCCGCCTGGCCGGATGGGGCCGGATCGGGGCGGCGGAGGATGTGAGATTCTTTTGCTGCATCGTGGTCACCTCTTAGAAATCATTTTGTTATCTGGAATAAATTATATCATAAGCCACAGTAAATAATCAAGAGTAATTTGAGAAATAATTATTAAAATTAGATTTAACTCTTTGCAGCCCGCATGATTGCGCTCAGCGGCAGACTATGCTATAATATGCGCAATCAGGAGAGAGGACGAACGGCCATGA
>JAJBUC010000056.1:5573-30933 GCA_020860545.1 Oscillospiraceae bacterium
ATTTTGGGGATCGACCCGGGCTTTGCAACCGTCGGCTTCGGTGTGCTTGAGGCCGAACGCGGCACGCAGCGGCTGATTCGCTGCGGTGCGATCACGACGCAGGCCGGCCTGCCGCTTCCGACCCGTTTGCGGCAGATTTCGGACGATATGCAGCTGCTCCTTGCGCAGTTTCAGCCGGACGCTATGGCGGTTGAGGAGCTGTTTTTTAATAGTAATGTCACCACCGCGATTGGGGTTGCGCAGGCCAGAGGGGTCATTCTACTCGCTGCGGAGCGGGATGGTGTTGCGATTGCCGAATACACACCGGCGCAGGTCAAGCAGGCGGTCGTTGGATACGGGCGCGCGGAAAAACGGCAGGTGATGGATATGACACGCCGCATTTTAAAGCTGCAAAGCTGTCCCAAGCCGGACGACGCTGCAGACGCCATCGCGGTGGCGATTTGTCATGCGCGCTCCGCGACGTCACTGCTCTCACGGGCATGTACATCATACGCAGGAAGGGAAGGAACGGGAATTGTTTGATTATCTCAGTGGCACGGTGGCGCACCTGGCTATGAATTATGCAGTCATCGACTGCGGCGGGGTCGGGTATGCCTGTCATACCAGCAGCCACACCATCGCCGGACTGCGGGTAAAGGAGCAGGGAAAGCTCTATACCCACCTCTATCTGCGGGAGGACGCATGCGTGCTGTATGGCTTTGCGAGCGAAGGGGAGCGGAGCTGCTTTTTAATGCTCCTCTCTGTTTCCGGCGTAGGCCCTAAGGCGGCGCTCTCCATCCTCTCCTCAGTCACGCCGGAGCAGCTGGCAAGCTGTATTATACTTGGAGATGACAAGGCGCTCACCGGTGCTCCCGGCATCGGAAAGAAGATTGCCCAACGGATTATTATTGAACTCAAGGACAAGCTCGCAAAGGGCCAGCTTCCAACGGGCGGAGAGGCCTATGGCGGCAGCGGCGTGACGGTAATTCCGGAGAATAAGGCGAGTGAAGCCGCCGCCGCGCTCGCGGTGCTCGGCTATGGGCCGGGTGAGATTGCCGCCGCGCTCAAGGGCATCGAAATGGAATCGCTTGGTCTGGACGAAATTGTGCGGCAAGCGCTGAAAAAAATGATATAAGAGGAGGCCTTCCGTGAGCATTGATTTTGACGACCATCCGTTAGAACCTGCGGAGGAGCCGCTTATTACGGCATCCCTGCTGCAGGAGGACGAGGGGGAGTATTCCCTGCGCCCGAGGATATTGCGCGAGTATATCGGGCAGGAGAGCGCCAAGGAGAACCTCTCCATCTTTATTACGGCGGCGAAAATGAGAGACGAGCCGCTCGACCATGTGCTGCTGCACGGCCCGCCGGGCCTGGGTAAAACAACCCTTGCCGGTATCATTGCAAATGAGATGGGGGTCAATATGCGTGTAACCTCCGGTCCGGCCATTGAAAAGCCGGGGGATCTGGCGGCGCTGCTGACAAACCTCAACCCGAATGACATTCTGTTTGTGGATGAGATTCACCGCTTAAACCGCGCGGTGGAGGAGATTCTCTATCCCGCAATGGAGGATTACGCCATCGACATTATCATTGGCAAAGGGCCGTCCGCCAATTCCATCCGTCTGGATTTGCCACGTTTTACCCTGATCGGCGCGACCACCCGCGCAGGACAGCTTACCGCTCCGCTACGCGACCGCTTCGGCGTGACACTGCGGCTGGAGCTGTATACCCCGGAGGAGCTCACGTTTATTATCACGCGCAGCGCTGGCATATTAAACGTCCCCATTGAAGAGGACGGCGCGATGGAGATCGCCCGCCGCAGCCGCGGCACGCCGCGTATTGCAAACCGCATGCTGCGCCGCGTGCGCGATTTCGCGCAGGTCAAGGCGGGCGGCGTCATCACCCGCAACGTGGCGGATCGCGCGCTGCAGGCGCTGGAGGTGGACTATCTGGGGCTGGATACCATAGACCGCCGGATGCTCGGCAGCATCATTGAAAACTACAACGGCGGCCCCGTGGGCCTTGAAACGCTGGCGGCGACCATCAACGAGGAGGCGGTCACGCTGGAAGACGTCTATGAGCCGTATTTAATGCAAATCGGCTTTTTGACGCGCACGCCGCGCGGGCGGTGCGTCACGCAAAAGGCATATGACCATCTCGGCATTGCGTATTTCGGACAGCAGCAGATGGAGCTATCATAAACAGGACAAAGGAGCAATCATATAACATGGGAAAACTCTTTGGAACAGACGGCATTCGCGGCGTTGTCAACCGCGGGCTCAATCCGGAGCTTGCGTATCGGGTTGGGCTGGCTGCAGCTTACGTACTGTCGGAGACCCGTCAGGGCCGTCCGCTCATCTCCATCGGAAAGGACACCCGTATCTCATCCGATATGCTGGAGGGCGCGCTGATTGCCGGACTCTGCGCGGCAGGTGCCGACGTGCTGCATCTCGGTGTCCTGCCGACGCCTGCGGTGGCCTGGATTACAGCGGAAAACCATGCAGACGCGGGTATTGTAATTTCCGCGTCCCACAATTCATTTGAAGATAACGGCATAAAAATTTTCAACGGAGAGGGGTTTAAGCTCTCCGACGCCATTGAGGGCCGTATTGAGGATATGATCCTATCGGAAACCCCCATCGCCATGCAGTCCCACGGTAATTTGGGGCGCGTAATCTACGCCGACGAGAAAGAGATTGCGTGTTACTTAGACCATCTTGCGGGCACGGTTGACGAGGACCTGCACGGCCTCAGAGTCCTTGTCGACTGTGCAAACGGCGCGGCGTCCACCACGGCGCAGCGGCTCTTTGCGCGCTTTCATAACCTGCATGTTGATATTATCAATGCCAAACCAAATGGGATCAACATCAACGACGCCTGCGGCTCGACCCACATGGAGATGCTGCGCGCGGGGGTGAAAGCGGGCGGCTATGATCTCGGCCTCGCCTTTGACGGGGACGCCGACCGGTGCCTCGCCGTTGACGAGACAGGGGAGGACATTGACGGAGATCAGATTATGGCGGTGTGCAGCCTTGCGCTGAAGAAGGAGGGGGCGCTCCCCGGGAATACGCTTGTCGCTACCGTGATGAGTAATATGGGCCTGCACGTTTTTTGCAGGGAGCATGGCATTGCGCTGCTCTGCACTGACGTCGGCGACCGCAACGTACTCGAAAAAATGCGCGAAAATGGCTATCACATCGGCGGAGAGCAGTCGGGGCACATGATTTTTCTGGCGCACGCGACGACAGGGGACGGACAGCTTGCCGCCCTGCACCTCCTGCAAAATCTCGTCCGCTCCGGGCTGAAAGCGTCCGAGCTGGTGGCTGGATGCCGCCGCTATCCGCAGGTACTCGTGAATGTCAGAGTGGCGGACGCAGGGCAGAAAGAGGCCGTGATGCAGTGCCAGGAACTGCTGCAGGCGATCGCCAGGGAAGACGCGTCACTGCAGGGGAGAGGCCGTGTGCTCGTGCGGCCGTCCGGCACGGAAAATTTAATTCGCGTGATGGTGGAGGCGGAAACGCGGGAAAAAGCGCAGAATTCCGCGGAAAATCTGTCAGAATTAATAAACAAGTACATCGCAGGATAATATTTGCAAAGTAATGTGCATAAAACACTTGACAAATCCAGAGATAGGAACGTATAATAAACAAGGAGTTTTATGATGCAGTATGAAACAATGCCGCATGCGTCCCTGTCCGATGAGGAATTATGCACGATGAGCGCCGCCGGCGATGCATGTGCAGAAGAGGCGCTTGTGATGCGCTATTCCCGTCTGGTACGTATCTGTTCCCGCCTTTATTATCTTGCGGGCGGCGACGGGGAGGATCTCATTCAAGAGGGAATGCTCGGTTTGCTCTCTGCAATCCGCTCGTACGATGCGGCGCAGGCGGCTACCTTTCACACCTTTGCGGAAACCTGTATCAAAAACCGGCTCCTTTCCGCTGTCAAGGCAGCAACCCGGAATAAGCACTCACCATTGAATCATTATCTATCCTTTGACCCTTCTCTTTTTGACGGGCAGTATGACCAGAGTGTCTATGGTGCAAACCTCCAGCCGACAGATAATCCGGAGGATTTGCTTATTGATAGAGAGGAGCTTCAGGAGCAGATGACTGCCCTGAAGTGTCGACTGTCCGGTTTAGAAGCGCGGATTCTGGATCTGTATCTAATCGGGTTATCCTATGCCGAAATTGCGGTCGAGATCAACAAATCATCAAAATCTGTTGACAACGCGGTTCAGCGTATTCGACGCAAGGTAGGGCGGCAATTTTCCATCGGCGGTACCAGCGAAAGCTGATCGCAATATTATTTGATGACCCAGCACAAACGGTAAATCCGGATTCTGGGCAGACAAGCAAAGAGAGGGTATTATCATGTACGAAGACAAAACTTTGGTATGTAAGGAATGTGGACAGGAGTTCGTGTTCACCGCCGGTGAGCAGGAGTTCTATGCAGAGCGTGGGTTCCAGAATGAGCCGCAGCGCTGCAAGACCTGCCGCGATTCGCGTAAGGCAATGTCCCGTGGTCCCCGCGAGTACTTTACCGCTACCTGTGCCGCTTGCGGCGGTGAGGCGAAGGTTCCCTTTGAGCCCAAGTCCGATCGTCCCGTGTATTGCAGCGAGTGCTTTGCACGCATGCGCGAGGAAGGCTAATTTTAGTTAGCTGAAATGACAGGCTATCGCTTGCGATCTGTACAGATCGTTTGCGATAGCCTGTATTTTTATTGTCAATTGCATTTATGGCACGTTTGCGGTATAATATGGAATTAGATTATGTTTTCCACATTTGCTGGAACGGAAAACGGGAGGAATTTTTATGCGCGACGGTTTTGTATCAGTTGCGGCCGGTACACCCAAAATCAAGGTTGCAGATTGCAGACATAACGCGGAGGTCTGCTTTGCGATGATGCGTGAGGCGGCCGGGCAGGGCGTGCGCGTGCTCTGTTTGCCTGAGCTGTGCCTGACGGGGTATACCTGCGGCGATCTCTTTTTACAGGACACATTGCTCAGCGGCGCGGAGGAGGCCCTTGCGACGGTTTTGACGGCGACGCGCCACCTCGATATGATCACGGCGATTGGGCTGCCGGTGAGGCATGGCAATAAACTGTATAACTGCGCAGCCATCCTGCACAAGGGGAAACTTCTGGGTCTTGTGCCGAAGCGCTATTTGCCGAATTATGGAGAATTCTACGAAGGGCGCTGGTTTCAGCCCGCCCCGAACGAAAATATTGTGATTGACTTTCTGGGGCAAACGGTCTGCTTGGGCGCGCGGCAGCTATTCAGATGTACCTCCTTACCGGCGCTTATCATTGGCGTCGAGCTGTGTGAGGATCTATGGGCGGTCACCCCGCCGTCGAACCGCCTTGCGGAGGCCGGGGCGACAGTCATATTGAATCTCTCCGCGTCGGATGAGGTCATAGAAAAGGACAGCTACCGCCTGCAGCTGGTGACCGGACAGTCGGCGCGGCTGGTGTGTGGGTATGTCTATGCAAACGCCGGGGAAGGGGAGTCCACCACCGATTTGGTATTTGCGGGCCACAATATGGTTGCGGAAAACGGTGCGCTGCTCGCGCAGCGCAGGTTTGCGACGGGGCTCACGGCGGCGGAGCTGGATGTGGCGCGCCTGATGTACGAGCGGCGCCGGATGAATACCTTTCTTGACCGGCCGCAAGGGAGCTGTGCCGTGCAGGAATTCTCCATGGAGCTGACAGAGACGGCCCTGACGCGCTATATCTCTGCAACGCCATTTGTTCCGCAGGACGAAGCCGAGCGCGATGTGCGCTGTGCGGAGATCTTGCGTATTTCCGCCTTTGGCCTGAAAACCCGGCTGGAGCATACCGGCGCGCAGAGCGTTGTGATTGGTCTTTCCGGCGGGCTTGATTCCACCCTTGCCGTGTTGATTGCAACGATCGCTATGGGTCTTCTGGGCAGGCCCGTTACCGATATCATCGGGGTCACGATGCCGTGCTTCGGCACGACGGATCGTACGCGCGACAATGCCGTTGCACTCGCGGAACAGCTCGGCGTGACGCTGCGCCGTATCGATCTTTCCCATACGGTGCGCGCGCACTTTGCCGACATCGGCCATCCGATGGAGCAGCATGACGTCACCTTTGAAAACGCGCAGGCACGGGAGCGCACACAGGTACTCATGGACCTCGCCAACCAGACCGGTGGGTTGGTCGTCGGCACGGGTGACCTGTCTGAACTTGCGCTGGGCTGGGCAACCTATAACGGGGATCACATGTCCATGTATGCGGTCAATGCGTCCATCCCAAAGACGCTGGTGCGTCATCTGGTGCGTTATGTATGTCACGACAAGGCGGACGAGGATGCGCGCCTGTCCCATGTCCTTTCGGAAATATTAGATACCCCTGTCTCGCCTGAGCTGCTGCCTGCCGTGGGCGGGGAAATTGCGCAGAAGACGGAGGAGCTGGTCGGCCCCTATGAACTGCACGACTTTTTCCTCTATTACGCTATCCGTTGGGGGTTTACACCGCGTAAGGTGCTGCGTCTGGCGGAGCAGGCATTTGCCCGAACATATGAGCGCGCCGTTATCCTCAAGTGGGAGAAGGAATTTTACCGCCGCTTTTTTGCCCAGCAATTTAAGCGCTCCTGTCTGCCGGATGGGCCTAAGGTCGGTTCCGTTACCCTCTCGCCGCGCGGTGACTGGAGAATGCCGTCCGACGCCGTGGCGAATCTGTGGCTCGCTGAGCTGGAGGAATTGGATTTGTGAACCAATATCTGAAGTTGTTTCTCACCTTTGCCAAAGTGGGCGTGACCACCTTCGGCGGCGGATACGCCATGCTCCCCGTATTCCAGCGTGAGCTGGTAGATCACCACGGCTGGATTACGGAGGGGGATTTGAACGACTATTTTGCCGTTGCGCAGTGTACGCCGGGTGTCATCGCGGTGAATACCGCAACCTTCACCGGATACCGTGTCGCGGGAAATCTGGGCGGTATTGTGGCAACCCTGGGCTTATGCGTTCCGTCGATTGCCATCATTGTGATCGTCGCGGCGTTTTTAAGCAATTTCGCGGATATTCCTGCCGTCGGGTACGCGCTCGCGGGCATTCGCGCCGGGGTCTGCGCGATTATGATACCGGTTGTGATCCGTCTGGCGCGCAATTCTATTATCGACTGGGTTTCCGGTTTGATCTTTATTGCTACAGTGGTTCTCGCCGCGTTCGTGGGGCTGTCTCCGGTCATTGTGGTCATTTTTGCGGGTGTGTGCGGCTATGCAGTACGCACCTTACGCGACCGGCGCAAATAAGAGATGGCAGGCGTGCACTCTTTCAGAAGAGGCTGTCTGCCGTTTGTTACATATAGAAGTACGCTACAATACACACGTTAAGCCGTTTCGAAGGTTTGCAGGTGTTCGTTATTTAAGGGAATATCAAAGTATTCAAACATGAAGTTGCGAAAGGATTTTGCAATTTCTGAAAGATGCGCGTTCTTTTTGAAGCACATCAGTATGGTCCGGCTCTTGATGATATCCTCAATGTTCACTCGTTTTATCCTGCTGTCGGTTAGATAATCCGAAACATTACCTTCCGGCGCAAAGCCAATCGCCATACCTTCCGCAATGATTTGCTTTTGGGAAACGGTGCTGGTCGTTGTAAAGCGGATGTGCGGCATAAACCCGGCTTGCTGGCAAATGTGTATGGAAGTGTCATAAACGCGCTTGGTGTTATTTAACAGGACAAACGGCTCCTCTTTGATTTCATGCAGTCTTATGGAGCCGCGACTTGCCAGCGGATGCTCTGCGGGCAAGAATAACGCCGTTTTTTCTTCTAAAACAGGTATGCCGTTGTATTGATGAAAGTCACTGTTATCAGGGCAAATAACCATGTCAAATGCTGAGGCATCCGTGTTTTCCGTCACATCATTTTGACAATGGATTGCAATTTGCACCTTGGGATTGCTTTCGGCAAATATTTTTATCGGTTCGAGAACGAGTGCATGAGGCACAAAAACTCCGATGGACAATTTCCCGAAATTCTGCTCGGAAAGTCCGGTGACGATTGTTGTTGTAGCGTAGAGATGGTTGAGTGCTTTCTGTGCCCCTGTGAGAAAAATTTTCCCTTTTTCATTTAGAAAAATTCTATTTCCGATACGATCAAAGAGAGGTGTATTCAGTTCCTGCTCCAATTTATGAATCGTCTTGGAGAGTGCAGGCTGCGATACATGAAGCACCTGGGAGGCCTGCGAGAGGCTCTGCGCTTCCGCCACCTGAACAAAGTACCGTAATTGCGTCAATTCCATGACCATCCTCCTGACGATATAAGTATTTTACGAAATGTCATTATGATAGACTTTTTTATGAAAAAATGCAAACGCCCCGACGGGCGCATCCGCATCCTATGTACGATAGTGGGAAAATGCCTTTCTCGCACCTTCCAGCGCATCAGAGGAGAGGGGTACACCGCCGCCCGCAAGGCGGGTGTAGTAGGTGAGCTGTGCAACAAACTCCATCTGCTGCGCCACATCAAACGCAAAGGGAAGGGTACCGCCGACCGCCAGAAGACCATGGTTGCCCAGCAGGCATGCATTTACCTCAGTTCCCATCGCAGCCCACACCGCCTCCGCCAGCTCCGGGGTGCCGAAGGGATAGTAGCGCGTACAGGGCACCTCGCGTCCTGCATAGGCGATCAGATAATGTATTTGCGCAATCGACCAATGCATACAGGAGAGAACGGTTGCAAAAAGGGAGTGGGTATGCACCACTGCCCCGACGTCTGGGCGGTTACGGTAGAGAATACAGTGTAAATCTAGCTCGCTGGATGGTTTGCGGCTGCCGTCTACAAGTGTTCCATCAGGGGCGAGAATCACCACATCCTCCGGACGGGTTGCAAAATAGTCCATACCGGACGGGCTGATGGCCAGAAGGTTTTTGTTTCTGTCGTATACGCTGATATTGCCAAAGGTTCCGGTGCTGAGTCCGGAGGTCACCAGTTTTTTGCCGTATTCAACCACTTGCTCGCGTTGCTCCTGCAGCAGCATCTCTCATCCACTCCTTATTATCTGTCAGAAAAAGCATACGGGATTTATACGGAGAAGTCAATCCTGAAAATACTGTGATTGACCTGTTCCGGCATTGACATGCCCGCAAAAGAGCCATAAAATATAGGAAGCTACGAAAAAGAGAGGAAGAACATCATGGAGTGGGAACTGCTCGCGTGTAAGCTGCGCTGCGTATCGGCGTATCAAAATATTGCGGAGACAGAGCGTATGCGCACCTGTCTTGTGCTTTTGGACGCACTGGTGGCGGGGGACGGCACCAAAGCGATGCAGGCATACACAAAAATATTTTATGCGCTGCATCAGGAGGGATATACAGGTATAGGCGCGTGGCTCTATGACCGGCTGCGGTATGAGCGCGCGCCGTTTTCCGACATGCTGGAGCGCGGCGGAACAGATGCGGCGCTGACCGCTGCGGCGAAACAGGACCTTGCCTGTTTTATCGCCATCGCAGAGCTCGACGCTGCCGCGATCATAAAACGCATGGAGGAAACAGTGACGCCCGTTATGGCGCAGGCAATTGCCGCTTTGCCGCTTTGGGAGAGCGGCGCGCCCTTTGACGATGCCCGGCTTATGGACTTTTATCGCCGCAACGGCGCGGGTCTCTTTGCACAAAGCCGCGCGTTTCTCTGGCAGGCGGGACGGCTGCTGCCGGTAAAGGAGCCGGACTGTCCCGCTGAGGAAGCGCTGCTCGGATATGAGCTGCAGCGCGAGCAGGTTGTCGCCAACACGTGTGGGCTGATGGCGGGCCACATGGTCAACAATGTGCTCTTATTCGGCGACAGCGGGACAGGTAAGTCGGTCACGGTCAAGCATCTGCTCAGTATTCCGGAATTTTCCGATCTGCGCCTGATCGAGGTGCAGCGCGAGGAGCTCGGCGATTTGCCCGACCTCATCCGCATGCTGCGCGGCAGACGCTATAAATTCATCCTGTTTATCGACGATTTGGCCTTTGATCAGGATGACCGTACCTATTCCATGCTCAAAACCGTGCTGGAGGGCGGTCTGGAGCCGCGCCCTGCCAACGTCGCGGTGTATGCCACATCCAACCGGCGGCATCTGGTGCGGCAGACCTTCTCCGACCGGCGCGGGGACGAGGTGGACGCCTCCGAGACAATACAGGAAAAAACCTCCCTCTCCGACCGCTTTGGCCTGCGTATTCCGTTCCTGTCCCTCAATAAAGCGGAATTCCTCAGCCTCACGGAGCGCATGGCGGAGTGCAGCGGCATACAGATGGACGCGGAGGAATTGCGTGCTCTTGCGGTGCGGTGGGATATGCACCATCCGGGGCGCACACCGAGAATTGCACGGCAGTTTATTGCAAGCCTGTATCGGCTGAAAGAGCCATCAGAAGGGTGATCAGCAGATCCTTCCCATCCGCGCCGGTGGACTTCATGGCGAGGTCTGTCTCGGCAGAACGCATTACAGCGCGCCGACACCAGGGGAGCGAAAACCGCCGCGCAGACTGCATCAGTTTTTCCGCAGGATAGGCGCTGCGCATCCCCCAGAGCTGCACCAGATAGGACGCGTTTTTCCCGCGTTCCAATGCCAGCCGCGCCGAATAAAGCTGCCGCAGCTGTTTGCCCAGCACCGCGAGCAGCTTGATGGGAGACTCCTGCATATGCAGCAAATCGCCCAGCACTGCGGCGGCCTTGTCAAACTGGCCAAGTGCTATGGCGTCGGTCATCTGAAAGACCACCGCGTCAATCTGGGGTGTCGCCACCGTGTCAATCTCCTCACGGGTGACACGGCGCTGTGTGGCATAGGCACCGATTTTTTCTATCTCGGAGGCAAGCGTATGCATCAGGTCGCCACAGAGAAACACCAGATATTTGGCATCCTCGGTGTCAATATCGTGTTCCTGCGCGCGAAAGCGGCGGGCAATCCAGTCGATTAAATCGCTCTGTCGCTGCCGCTGAAAGGGGACAACACAGCCCTTTTCCCTGAGCAGTGCGGCGAGCTTGGTGCGTGCGTCCGCCTTGTAGGCAATGAGGTCATAGACAAAAATCAGGCAGACGTAATCCGGCAGATCCTCCAGCACATGCAAAAGCGCGTCCTTATCGCCGGAAAAAAGATCATAATCACTGACTACAACCATCGTGCGGCTGCTCATCATTGGAAGACAGTCCACCAGCGCCTGAAGCTGTTTTGGGTCAAATTGTTTTCCGTCCAGCGTGTGCAGGTTAAACGCAGCGGAATCTTCCGGGAGAAGCTTCTTGCGGACTTCCCCCAAATAGAAATCACGCAGATAGGCCTCCTCCCCGTGAAAAACATAGAGCTGTCCTAAGGTGCCTGTGGCAATGCTTTTTTTGAGCGCCCTGAAGTTATCCTGGTCATCCTTTGTCTTTGGCGGCATGGCGGCTCGTCCTTTCTGCTGCTATCGTATTGTAAATGTGATGTTCCCCATCCGGTCGGTGCGGTAAATGGCGCATCCCTGCTCAGCAAGCCGTGCGAGGGTTTCGTCCGCCGGATGCCCGTAGGAATTTCTGCCGACCGAGATGGCGGCGTATTCCGGCAGCGTCTCGGCAAGCAGCTCCTCCGATGTCGCGTATTTGGAGCCGTGGTGCCCCGCAATGAGCAGCTCAATGTCGGGCAGGTTGCCATATTTGATCAGGCGGCGCTCAATGGTGCTGTCCATATCGCCTGTAATCAGCACGTCAAAATCCCCACTGGTGCAGAGCAGGGAAAGCCCCTCCTCGTTCGTCTCACCGGCACCGAGAGGTGCGTAAATCCGGAGGTCAACGTCGTCGCCGAACGTGACGGCGGTATCCTCCTCGACGGTGACAAGGGTGATACCCCGCTCAGCCGCAAGCGCTGTGATCTCATCCTGCAGCGCGAGCGGCTCCTGCACATCGGGGAGCACAATGCACGAAACGTCAATCCGGCTCATCAATTCTGCCACGCCGTTTGCGTGGTCCGTGTGGCAGTGTGTCAGAACCAGATAATCCAAATGACTGCTCCCCATACTCTGCAGATAATCCGCGGCGATGTCCCCCGCGCTGCTCTGCCCGTTTCCGCCGCAGTCGACCAGCACCGTCTGGTTTGCGGAATGCAGGACAAGGCTCTGCCCCTGGCCCACATTCAGCACGGTGACGGTTAATGTCCCGGCGCGCAGGGAGAGCGCCTGAAAGGCAAGCGCGGCACAGAGTGCAAGCGCGCAGGCCACAGCCGGTATGCCGAGCTGTCGCAGGGTTATTTTACGGCGCAGAATGACGCGGTACAGGAGGTAGTGCAAAAGCACCGCGTAGGAGGCATAGAGCCAGAGTTTCAGGTAGATTCCCCCGGTGGATACCGCCGCGAAGGGAATACGTGCAATCCGCGTCACTACAAGACAGATATAGCGCACGGGAATGCTGGTGAGAAACGCGAACGGCGCAGCCAGCCCCGGCGAAAGAATACCGAGCAGGGCTGTGAACAGTCCACCCAAAAAGACGAAGGACACCGCCCAGAGCGTCAGTAGATTGGTGAGGGGAGAGAGGATGGAGAAGGTTCCGAAATAATATGCGGTCAGCGGTGTGGTAAACATCATCGCGCCAATGGTCGTGGAAAGGCTGCCGAAGAGAAAGGCCAGCGTTTTGTTGCGCCATCGGCGGGATACCGTTTCTGTCTTCCCGGAAAAGGGCTCCATCCATTTGGTGTAGAGCGGCTGCGTAAAAAGGTAAATCCCAGCGACAGAAGCAAAGGAGAGCTGCAGGCTTACACTTGCTGCGGAAAACGGGTTGGCCGCCAGCAATAGCATCAGCACCGCGGAGAGGGAGGTGGCACGGTCGTCCTCCCGGCGGAGCAGGGGGGCGAGCAGTAGGAAGACCTGCATGAACGCCGCGCGCAGAACCGATGGCGTCGCACCCGTCACAGCGGCAAAGAGCAGTACAAGCACAATACCGGTCACTGCGGCGAGGCGTCTTCTGCGGGAGAGGAGGGTTGCGACGAGACCGGCTAAGAACGATACATGCATCCCGGATACCGCCACAACATGTGCCACGCCGCTGCGCTGCATTGCGGTATACAAGCTGCTCTCCAGCCCCGTTTTGTCGCCCGTCAGAATCGCGGTGATAAAGGGCGCGGTGTCGGCGGGGAACACTGTGGAGATGCTTATTTTGATCTTTTCAGCCATTACTACAGGGAACGCGGAGAGCGGAATATGCGCCGGATGTTCCACTGTGAGTTCCTCCGCGCTTGCCAGCAGAAAAATCCCTTTCGCTGTGTAATAGTCGGTCTCCTCGCCGTATAGCTCCGTAGAGGTATTGAGCTGAAATGTACCGGAAATCTGATCGCCAGGCTTGAGCGACGCATATTCCTTCGCGAGCAGCAGGCTTGCCTTAGCGGTACCGTTGCCGGTCGGCAGTCGGACATTCAGTGTACAGCCGTAGGTTGTCGTTCGCGGATAATCCAGCACACTTGCCGTCGCGGTCACCGCCTGCCCGTCAAGGGCTTCGGCGGGGGCGTATTGCGTCTGATAAAACAAAGACGACCAGAGAAACCCCGCCGCAAGGCCAAAGCAGATCAACGTCCAGCGTAGCCGCCCGTTGCCGCGCAGCACCAGCCCCGGGAGAAAAGCGGCGGCAGAAATCAGTCCGAGCGGTAACCAAAGTCGGGCCGGAAAGAGGTAAACGGCCAGAAGGACGGCCGCGGAGAAGGGAAGCGCAAAGAAGCAAAGCTTACGCATGGCAAGCCCGCACAGCGGGGAAGGGGAGCATTACGTTTGTCATATACCAATGTCCCTTTCTCTATCTATTTTTATCAATTGGACATGTATAAAAGTTTATCAAATAATAGCGAAGAAGGCAAGTCATAGGATAAATCTTCGATAGAATTATCCTCAAGAGCTTCCTGTACCAACTGCTCTTGTTCTAAATCTATACCAGCTGTGTTATCAGTGGCAAACACAGGCGATATCGAGGACATAAAAATCCTCAGCGATATGACTAAATGGCTGTGATGCGCCACGTCTTAATACGATTTTTTCCTCTTGCATATACTTCTTCCCGTACGTGGGCAGATATGCGTAAAGTGTCATAGGATGTTTTACAAAACAGGGGAGGGATCGCTTTGTTTACCGTAATCCCATACGACCGCAGAAGCGCAGTTGCCTACGCCCATAAATGGGCATACGGGCGCAACCCGGCCTATTACAATTATGACGCGATCGGGGGAGACTGCACCAATTACGCATCCCAATGCCTATACGCGGGCACAGGCGTCATGAACGACACGCCGACTTATGGATGGTACTACTTTGACGCAAACAGAAAATCGCCCGCGTGGACGGGCGTGAATTATTTCTACAATTTTATGACCCGCAAAGAGGTTTCGGTTGGCCCCTTCGGCGTGGAAACGAATCTGAGCCTGGTCCTGCCGGGCGATTTCGCCCAGCTCAGATTCAAAGAGACGGATGAGGATGCCTTTGGGCATACCCCGATCATCGTCTCGGTCGGGCGCATCCCCAGTCTGCGCAACATTCTCGTCGCCGCCCATACATACGACACCGATTTCCGCCCTCTGATTACCTATCAGACAGAAGAAATCCGGTTTATTCATATTCTGGGCGCGCGCAAATACACCGACGGGTAGGCTTTACTGCTTTCGCTTGACTTTTCCCAGTGGGTTTGCCTGTGCGGCGGTACGCAGATTTTCGTTGTCCACGTGGGTATAAATTTGTGTTGTATTGAGATGCTCATGTCCGAGCACCTCCTGCAGTGTGCGCACGTCAACGCCGTTTTGCAGCATGAGTGTTGCGGCTGTGTGGCGCAGTTTGTGGCTGGAAAACTGCGTACTGTCAAGCCCCGCCTTTTTCAGGCGCTGTTTCACCATATAATGAATGCCGTCCGTCGTCATGCGCTTGCGCGTACGGGAGAGGAAGAGCGCGTTTGGATCGCTTACCGCCGTCGTATCGCGCACCGCCAACCAGTCTTGTATGGCAGCAAGGCATGCTGCGTTTAAGAAGACAATGCGCTCTTTGTTGCCTTTGCCAAGTACCCGAAGCTGGTCACCCTGTACATCTTTTAAATTTAAACCGGCAAGTTCAGAAATCCGAATGCCGCAATTGAGAAACAAGGTCAAAATGCAGTAGTCACGCTCCTTGTTGGTACCGTCCACATGTTCGAGCAGCGCTAAACTCTGTTTCAGGGTGAGATACCGTGGCAGCGATTTTCTCTGCCGGGGCGAGTCCAGATCCTGCATGGGGTTATGATCAAGGAGTTTTGCCTTGTTGGTCAGATATTTATAAAATGAGCGAATTGTGGAAATTTTGCGCGCGCGGCCGGCGGCCCCGAGGGCGCGGTCGCGGCTGAGATAATTCATAAAGGAGTAGACGTCGGTCAGCGTCACAGACGCAATGAGGTCAAGCGTGACATCTGAGATATCAATTTCGTCAAAAACGGCTTGCCGCGGCACGCGTGATTTTTCGAGCTTGAGAAAACGGAAAAAAGTGCGCAGGTCGAGATAGTACTCATCCACAGTTTTGGGAGAATGGCCCTGAATGGTCTCATGATAGCTTAAAAAGTCCCGCAGAATCTGTGGTGTATCGTCCTGTAAGCGCTGCACGGGTAAAACCCCTCCCCTCAACTCAACAAAATCTTTATTTTGTTGAGTTTATAGTGTGTTTGCAAATCAGCCCCTCCTTCTGATATTTTATCGACCTTGGGCGAATACTAACGTTCACCAGAAGAAATGAGGTGTGATCGCATTGAGCCTGATTGCCTGTACCAGCCACTGCGTCTACCAGCAAAATGGATATTGCAGTTTAGAGCGTATTGCGTCCTGCGGCGAGCCGTGCGCGGAAAATCCCTGCGTACACTTCGTGCCGACCACGAAAAAAACCGGCGTCACAGAATTGCAGCAAGCGCCTCCCGGATATTCCGCACACGAATCAGCTGCAGGCCGTCCGGCTCTGTGAGCCGCTTGCTGTTCTCCGTCGGAATCATGCATTTTGTAAAGCCCATGCGCTGAATTTCTGACAGGCGCTGGTTCAGCGCCTGTACAGAGCGCAGCTCTCCGGTGAGTCCTACTTCCCCGACGACTGCCAGATCGTTGGGAATCACCTTGTCCCGAAAACTGGATGAAAATGCCAGTATCATCGCCAGATCGGCCGCAGGCTCTTCTATTGTCAATCCGCCGATCACATTGATATAGGCGTCACAGCTGCCCACCAGCAGCCCGCCGCGCTTTTCCAGCACAGCAAGCAGGAGCATCGCCCGGTTGGGGTCAAAGCCGTTTGCCGTTCTGCGCGGTATGTGCGAGGCCGTCGGCACCAGCAGGGCCTGTACCTCGGCGAGTACAGGCCGTACCCCCTCCATCACGCAGGTGACGCAGGTGCCCGGCGCGTCGGTCGGACGCCCGGCGAGGAGCATTTCTGAGGGATTTGGCACCTCGGCAAGCCCGCTGTCCTCCATCTCAAAAACGCCAATCTCATTGGTTGCGCCGTACCGGTTTTTCGCCGCGCGCAAAATACGGTAGCTGTGCTGCCGCTCTCCTTCAAAATACAGCACGCAGTCCACCATGTGCTCCAGCACCTTGGGCCCCGCGATGGAGCCCTCTTTGTTCACGTGCCCGATGACAAAGACGGTGATGCCCTGCCCTTTTGCAATTTGCATCAGCGCCATGGTGCAGTCCTTTACCTGCGCGATACTCGCCGGCGGCGACGGGAGTGCGCTGTTGTAGAGCGTCTGGATGGAGTCGACTATCAGCACATCCGGCTTGCGCTCATTCACAGCCTCCACCACATCGCCGAGCTCCGTCTCCGCGAGCAGGTAGAGCGATTCGCCGCGCACATTCAGCCGTTCCGCGCGCAGCTTAATCTGCCGCTCCGACTCCTCACCGGAGACGTACAGCACTGTTGCAAAGCGGCAGAGGCTATCACAGATTTGCAGCATCAGGGTTGATTTTCCGATCCCCGGCGCGCCGCCTACCAGCACCAGCGAGCCCTGTACTGCGCCCCCGCCGAGCACGCGGTCGAGCTCCTGCATACCGGTTTGAAAGCGCAGCTCGGACACCGCCTGTACCTCCGCCATCCGCTTCGGGGTGCTGCGCGCCATACCGGCGGTATTCCCGCGCGCGGGGGCGCTGTTTTTTGCTTTGCTCTGCGCGGGCTGCTCCACAATGGTGTTCCATGCCCGACAGGCGGGGCATTGCCCCGCCCACTTGACAAGCTCATTTCCACATTCCGTACAGAAAAACAATGTCTTTGTCTTCATCCATCCAGCTCCTGTTCCGTTGCATCTCTCTGGTATTCCAGCCACGACGACAGAAGCGCCGTAGCGATTTTTGTCTGGTACTCCTCCGTCTGCAGCAGCGCGTCTTCCTCCTGGTTTGAAAGAAAGCCGCATTCGACCAGAATGGCGCGGCAGGTGATGTGGTTCATCAGATAAATAGTCTCCCCTATCTTCATCGCGACGCGGTCATTATCCGGATCGAGCGTCGCGCGCAGCGTATCCTGTGTCGTGAGTGCAAGGGGGAGACTCAGCTCCGGATTGGAGTAAAACACCTGTGCCCCGTGTGCGCTTGCGCTGGTGAAATTGTTTTGATGGATGCTGATCAGCGTCGCGTTTGGATATTCCTGTATCTGGGCAACGCGGTTGATCAGATCCGTCTTTTTTCGCTCCCGCGCTGTTTTCGCATCCGCGTCGTGCAGCGAGGTGTCCTCCGTACGCAGCACAACCGGCGATATACCATATAAGCCACAGATTGCATCCAGCTTTAGGGCAATGCTAAGATTAATCTGACTTTCAGTCACACCGCTGACAGAGACCGCACCACCGTCTTCCCCGCCGTGACCCGCGTCAATGATGAGCTGCTCCTCCGGAAAACGAACCGAAGAGAGCGCGCTTCTGCTGGTATCTCTGTGCTGATATACCGTGAACATACTGCCGCAGACAAGCACCGCCACAATGATGATGATAAAGCGTTTTTTCATTCCAACACATCCTTCCCTATCGTACATTTATGAGGAAAGCATGTGCGGTATACCGCAGTTACGATTATAGCATACAACACGGAAGAATGCTTCTCAAAATATTTTCTTTCCCCGTTTGCTTATTTTTCGGTGCGTCTGGTTTGTATTTATCACACTACGCCGCGTTTCTTACCCGTACTGGCTGTTTACCGGATCCCAGCTTCCCTCGTATATGCATATGATACGTTGAAAGAGGAACCTACCTCTTCTATTCCTTTATTGTGAGGAGGATCATACCATTGAGTTTTTTTAATTCTGAAGTACTCGGAACTACTCACGCAAACGCAAATACACTAGCAGAAGCCAACATGCACGGCGGCATGAACATGCAGTCCGGCGCAAATATGCAGTCCGGCTTAAACATGCAGTCCGGTGCAAATGTAAAGTCAAGCAGAAGTACACAAACCTGCGACAGGGACAGCGGTACTATGCCGTCCTGTGCGCCGCTGGCGGTACCCTATGTGCCGTTTCAGCAGAAGGGCGCTTCCCAATACGACCATACGGAGGCGCTCAACAACGGTACGCTCTTTCCATCTTTGAATCTGCCGTTTCATGTCAAGAGCCAGGCGGCCAACGTGGTCGATAGTGCGCTTTCTGAGCTGCAGGCGCTGGAATTTGTGCTGGCGGAGCTAAGCCTCTATCTCGACACGCACCCGGACGACACCGAGGCGTTCAGCCTGTTTCAGCAATATGCCGATATGGAGCGCGAGGGACGGCAGCGTTACGAGGCGGCGTTTGGACCACTGAGCAGGGAAAGTGTCGGGAATTTTTCAACATATCGCTGGTTGGAAGAGCCCTGGCCGTGGAATTACCCTGAGGGAGGGAAAAAGTAGATGTTTTCGTATGAGAAAAAATTGCAGTATCCAGTGAAAATTTCCACGCCGAACCCCAAGCTTGCCTCATTCATCATTACACAGTATGGAGGGCCTTACAACGGCAGGCTACGATATTAGTAGCCGTTGACAAGCGCGTCAAGCACCTTTGACGCAACGGTACCGGCCACATCCGAACCGCCGCCGCCGTTTTCCACCAGAACGACAAACGCATACGGGGCATCCTCGTTGCGCAGAAATCCGGCAAACCACGCGTGCGGTGAATTTCCACCGCCCACCTCTCCGGTACCGGACTTTGCGCAAATATCCATGTTGGGAAAGCGGCTTGCGCCGTATGTCTCCGTCACGTTGCGCGCCATCAGATCCGCCAGCGTGCTTGCTGTGCTTTCCGACACCAGTGCCCCGGTTTTTTGTGTGATTCCGCCCGGCAGGGAAATGCCGAGGGCATTCTCTGTTTTCAGAATCAGCTTGGGCACCGCGGCTTTCCCACCGTTTGCAATGGCTCCCATATAGACCATGAAGGAACAGGGATTGATCAGGTCATTATACTGTCCGACGCCTGCCCACCCGAGGCTCCCTTCACTCGCCCCGCTCAGCCCAAGGCTGCCCTTGGCGGTGCGTATGCCGCTGACCTGATAGGAGCTTGTAATCCCCGCCTTATCCGCGTACTGTGTAAGCGTATCGGCACCCAGCTCGGCGGAGAGCTGCGCGAAGACACAATTGCAGGAGTTAGCCAGTGCCCCGCCGATATCCATCTCCCCATGTACCTTGGGACAGGTAATGGTCTCCCCGCCGACCACCGTGCTCCCGGTACAGGTAAAGGAGCGGGAAAAGAGATCGGGGAGCTGCTCAATGGCGGCATGGATGGTGACCAGCTTGAAGACAGAGCCGGGTACAAAGGTCCCGGAGAGAAAGTGGTTGAGATAAACGCCGTCCCAAGTTGCATCCCCCTCGACAATGGTGGGCGGATTCAGTGGGTCATAACTCGGGGCGGAAACCATACATAACACTTCCCCCGTCTCATAGTTATAAACGCCCACCGCGCCATTTTTCCCGTTGAGCGCCTGATAGGCGATATAGTTAAGCCGTGCGTCCAGCGTAAGATAGAGGTCCTGTCCGCTTCCAAGGGGCGTATAGACGCCGGTCAGTACATTATAGCCGGAGAGCTTATCGGCAAACGCGGTCAGCGCGCCGGTTCCGATTTTTCCCTCCGCATCGCCCACAGCGTGCAGGGTCGCCTTGCGCACAGCCTCACTGGCATAGTATTCCCGATTGCCGCTTTCATCCACCCAGGAGAGCATGTCGCCGTCCCGGTCAAAGATGCGCCCGACCGACAGCTGCCCGGAGGTATTGTAAATGTGGCGGTTCGCGGCAAAAGAAACCCAGGAGCGGCCATAGACAAAATACCGGCCGGTAAAGATGACAATCCCCACAACAAGCAGCATGGCCAAAAGGAAACAGATTGCGGCGCGCCGTTCAATTTTCTTCATGAAAGTCCTCCCATTCTTCGTACGCCGTATCAGGCTGCGCGAGCTGTGGGTTTTCCCGCTCCGTTTTGCGCGGTGTTATGCGGATGGCAAGGCTGGCATTCGGGCGGGTATCGGTCGCCTTGAGAAAGGCGAGCAGGCCCCAGGAGCTGATCATGGCGGTTCCGCCGTTGGAGACAAACGGAAAGGTTACGCCGGTCATCGGGAGCAGATCCACAGCACCGAAGACATTCAGACAGGTTTGGAATACCAGCAGGGACGTCGCAGCACAGGCCGCGATGGTGTAAAAGCTGGAGCGGCCCGTCCGGCAGGCGCGCACCGCGAACACGGCGAGGGTGACAATGCAAAGCACGGCGAGAATCCCAATGATCAGCCCCCACTCCTCGCAGTGCATGCCGAAAACAAGGTCGGTGTCCCCCATAGCGACCCGGTGGAGCCACCCCTCTCCCGGCCCGACCCCAATGAGGCCGCCGGATGCGGCAGCCGACATCGTGCGCGTCTGCTGGAAGCCCGCACCGACCGACGCGTTTTCCCAAGCGTGGCCCCAAGAGGCAAAGCGCGCCCAAATATAGGGCCTTAACTGTAGGACGCCAAACACCGCAATGGCCGCGCCGCCGCAGATGAGGGCGAGGGTAGCGAAATCGCCGGAGCGCAGATAGGCAATGACAAGGAACGTGACAAAAAAGATCGCCGCCGTGCCGAAGTCGCTCATCAGCGCAAGGCAGCCGATACAGGCCCCAGTCAGGACGATAAAAAGCCATAGATTCCGCTTTCGGAACAGCCGCTCCAGCGTGGCGGCACCTGCAAATATGTAGCAGATTTTTGCAATCTCAGAAGGCTGAACGGAGATCCCTCCAATGGAAATCCAGTTGACCGCGCCGTTCTTTGCGCTCCCCAGCACCAGTGTGATGCCAAGCAGGACAATGGCCCCCCCCGCCATCAGCCAGCGCATCTTTTGGGTTCGCTCCAGATCACGCAGTATGATACCCAGAACCAGAAAAAGCGCGATGCCGATGACAATGCAGAGGAGCTGCTTGCCCATCACCTCCGTATAGGAGGAGGCCGTGACCGCAAGAGACAGGGTGGACAGAAAAAACGCGATCAGCTCCATCTCAAAGCCCACCCGCCTCAGAGCACGCAGCACAAGCACATAGGCCCACATGACGACGGTGAGGCACAGGAAGCACAGCGGAATCATCGCCGTGACGTTACTCCCTTCGGAGATCATGAGCTGAATGGCCGTCAGGACCTGAAAGAGCGTGAGCAGCAGCAATCTGCTCCACGGCGGTTTTGGGCTGATATGCCGCCGCTGCCGCCGCTGGCGATCCTTCTCCTCCGGCGAGAGTGGAATTAAAACAGTTTCCACGCCGCCAAAGGACAGCACATCTCCAAATGCTACAGATTGCTGCCCCGTGACAGCCTTTCCGTTATGTGTAATGCCCGCCTTGGAGTCCAGGTCGTATATCATCCAAGTGCCCTCCGAGCTGCGGGTGAGCGCGGCGTGCTGGCGTGATACACTTGGATAGGAGAGCAATACGTCGCTTCCCTTGCCCCTGCCCACAATATTCTCCCAGTGCGTCAGAGGGAGCTTGGCCCCGTTCGGGAGGTCCAGATATGCCCATATTTCCGCCGTATGCGGTACCGTGAGCAGGGAGCGGATGGAGCCGAGCAGAATAAGCAGTGCCAGAATCGGGAGAATGAAGCGCACGGTCATGGTAAACCAAGCCGCGCCCTCAGTGTGCGCCGCAAAAAAAGCTGCGAGGTCATCGAGCATGGTCAGAGATGATGTGAGCATTACCGTCATAAGAAACCTCCCCTCTGCCGACAAATAGTTACACTTGTGGATAGTATAGCATGATATGCATTCATTTCAAGTACAAAAGTATTAAGAAATGGATACGATACATAACACCGGCAGGCCAAAGCCTGCCGGTGTTGTCACTTACTTGAATTTTACGGCAGTCCCATACGCGATCACTTCCGCCGCCGCCTGCATGACTGCGGAGGACACGTAGCGCACATTGACAACCGCGTCCGCGCCCAAAGCTTCGGCCTCCTCTACCATGCGTTTTGTGGCGATGGCCCGCGCCTCATTCATCATCTGCGTGTATGCCTTTAATTCTCCGCCTACGATGGTCTTAAAGCTCTGTGTGATATCCCTGCCGATGTTTTTGGACTGAATGGTACTGCCTTTCACAATTCCGAGCATTTCCAGCTCTTTTCCGGTAATATAATCAGTATTTACTAAGATCATCTTCTTCACCGCTCCTTATTTCCTGTATTCGTTCTACGAGAACAAAAATTTGCACCCCAATCAGCGCCAGAAGGATTACAAAGACGATCATGCGCATGGAGAGCGGCAGTGGGATATAGAGCAATGAGATGAGATATATCACCAAAACCGCAACCAAAATCGCCGTAATCACAATCGGGGCAATCACTTTCTTCCAATGCACAGGACTCCCCTCCCATTTTGTTTCCACTGGCGCGTACTACCGCAGACTGTATTCCCGCGCTGCCGCGATAAAATCCTTGAACAGCGGATGTGTCTTGTTTGGCCTGCTCTTGAACTCGGGGTGGAACTGCACGCCGACGAACCACGGGTGGTTTTCCAGCTCAATAATCTCCACCAGACGTCCGTCCGGGGACAGGCCCGCGAGCGTAAGGCCGTTTTGTTCCAGCACCTCCCGATATCCGTTGTTAAACTCGTAACGGTGGCGGTGGCGCTCGCTGATTGTCTCCTGTTCATAGGCGAGAAAGGACTTGCTCGTCTTACCGGCCAGATGGCAGGGATACGCGCCAAGGCGCATTGTGCCGCCCAGGTCTGTGATATTGCGCTGCTCGGGCATCAGATCAATCACGGGATGTGCCGTATGCTCGCATAGCTCACTCGAATGTGCGCCCTCCAGTCCCGCGACGTGACGCGCAAACTCCACCACAGCCATCTGCATCCCGAGACAGATGCCGAAAAACGGCACCTGACGCTCACGCGCGTAGTGGATTGCGGCGAGTTTTCCGGCGATGCCGCGGTCACCAAAGCCGCCGGGTACCAGCACACCGCTGCAGCGTTCCAGTACCTCCGCCACGTTTTCATCGTTCAGGCGCTCGGAATCCACCCAGAGGATATCCACCTGAAGGCCGTTGGAAATGCCGCCGTGGGTCAGCGACTCGACGACCGAGAGATAGGCATCGTGCAGCGCAACGTATTTGCCGACGAGCGCAATGGTCACCCTGCCGGAGGCGCGTTTGGTGCGCTCGACCATTGCGCGCCATTCCGTCAAATCCACCGGCGCG
The DNA here is from genome assembly GCA_020860545.1 of Oscillospiraceae bacterium. Taxonomy (GTDB): domain Bacteria; phylum Bacillota; class Clostridia; order Oscillospirales; family Oscillospiraceae; genus JAJQEJ01. Next base: position 29,139 of record JAJBUC010000056.1, read on the forward strand.
TGGGACAGGCCGAGACGCTCCACCACGACATCTCCCAATCCGGCCTCCTCCAGCATCAGCGGAACCTCGTAGAGAATCGGAGCGGTCAGATTCGGAATCACATTGCGGGGCGGAATATTGCAAAACAGGGATATTTTATGGATGATATCCTCCGGAACCGGATAATCGGAACGTGCAATGACGACGTCCGGCTGGATGCCAAGGGCAAGCAGCTCCTTCACGGAGTGCTGCGTCGGCTTACTCTTAAGCTCATTCGAACCGGGAATGGAGACGATCAGCGAGACATGGATGTACATCACATTCTGCCGCCCCACCTCAGCGGCAACCTGGCGGATGGCCTCTAAAAACGGCTGCGACTCAATATCACCCACAGTACCGCCGATCTCCGTGATGACGACATCCGCCTTTTCGGTACGACCCAGCCGGTACACCGCCTCTTTGATCTCATTGGTGATGTGCGGAATGACCTGCACCGTACCGCCCAGAAAGGCACCCTCCCGCTCCCGGTTGAGCACGGACCAGTACACCTTACCGGAGGTGACGGACGAGCCCACCGTCAAATCCACGTCGGTAAACCGTTCGTAATGCCCCAGATCCAGGTCGGTTTCCGCGCCGTCTTCCGTCACAAAAACCTCTCCATGCTGGTAGGGGCTCATCGTGCCGGGATCTACATTGAGATACGGATCGAACTTCTGCAGGGTAACCTGAATCCCGCGCTGCTTGAGCAGTCTGCCCAGCGATGCCGCGGCAATGCCTTTTCCTAACCCGGACACCACGCCGCCGGTAACAAAGATGTATTTTACGTCCATGTAAACGAAACCCCTCCACACTCACTTAAACCTGATCATCAAATTCTAATTCTAAGGCCTCCGCATGATTCCGTCAAGCGCAATTGCCGTTTTTCACCTCTTTTTTTGCGTTTTTTGCAATAGATTCAAAAGGACAGGTTAAAAAAGGCTTTTTTCCCGGGATAGCGGGCGGCATCTCCCAGTTCCTCCTCAATCCGCAGCAGCTGGTTGTACTTCGCCACGCGGTCGGTTCTGCTCGGCGCGCCGGTTTTGATCTGTCCGGCGTTGACCGCAACCGCAATATCGGCAATGGTGGTGTCCTCCGTCTCACCGGAGCGGTGGGATACAATCGCGGTGTATCCGGCGCGGTTTGCCAGTTCAATGGCGTCGAGCGTCTCGGTCAGCGTGCCGATCTGATTGACTTTGATCAAAATTGAATTCCCGACTTTCTTCTGAATGCCGTCGGAAAGGCGCTCCACATTTGTGACAAACAGGTCGTCGCCCACCAGCTGCACCTTGTCGCCGATTGCCTTGGTGAGCATTGCCCAGCCCTCCCAGTCCGTCTCGCCCATGCCGTCCTCCAGCGAAACAATGGGGTATTTCCCGGCGAAGGTCTTCCACATGGTGACCAGCTGGGTCTTGGTCATCGTCTTTTTGGCCTTAGGCAGGTCGTAACAGCCGGTCTCCTCGTTGTACCACTCGGATGAGGCGGCGTCGATTGCGATCATAAAATCCTCGCCCGGCTTGTAGCCGGCCGCCTCAATTGCCAGCATGATCATCTTAAGCGCGTCCTCGTCCTTTTTCAGGTTCGGCGCGTAGCCGCCCTCGTCCCCGACGCCTGCTGCGGGCGTCCCGTTCTCTTTGAGTACCGTCTTGAGGGCGTGGAATACCTCCGCACACATCTGTACGCCCTTTTTAAAGCAGCAGGCACCCACGGGCATGATCATAAACTCCTGAATCTCCACATTGTGGGTCGCATGTGCGCCGCCGTTGAAAATATTCATCAT
>JAJBUC010000041.1 GCA_020860545.1 Oscillospiraceae bacterium
CTATACGCTGGGGTCGATATCGGCTGATTCACTGCCCGACGCTGACCCACTCAAGTGTGATTTCTCGTCCTATTGTAATAAATACGCGGCATTCATCATAAAGTTTCTTGCTATAGAAAAGCCATATCAGCACAAAAAGCTCGGAACCAGTATTCTTCCCTATTTAATAAAGTTTTTCACGGCACGCTGCGCAAACTTCCCTGTCCGATATATAACAATAGAAGCGCTGCCGGAATGTGTGGCGTGGTACGAAAGAATAGGCTTTACTCAGACCACGCGCGCGAATAGTGACAAGAACATATTGATGTATTATGATGCAATAGAAAAAAGTAGGGTCGACCTGCTGATGGAACATTTTCTTGACAACTGAACGGAGGGAGAAAACATGCCTTTCACTGATGATGGGGACATCGTTTTACAAGGTGCTGATGCACAAGATTTTATCAACAGCTCACTTCATCCGGATATTCAAAAAATTGAGCGTCGAGACCGCTTTATGGACTTTGTTTCGGCCAATTGCACTATAACAGATGGTGGCGATTGCTTTTCCATCATAGTGCCAGATACCGTTATTAAGGCGCTGGCTTTTGTGGAACAAGTGTTTGCGGTTGAGTCCGAATATCGTCCCATTTATCCGACGAAAAATCGCTTGCTACAATCGACACTAACGCCGGTTTCCCCGTTTTGCTTACGAAAATTTGAAGCGGTCGCCACACAACCCAAAATTAGAGCATGCAAGATCACAGATACGTGGCAGCAGTACGCCACGCTTTCAACGGACAAGCATTGCGCGTAATTTATACGCCGGAGGGCTATGTTATGAAAAAAAGTAAATTCCAGTTCGCCAGCCCGGTCATGTTGGAGCTAGAATTTCTAACTAATGGCGGCTTTTCTCCCGGCGATGAGGTTGTTGACATTGAAACACAAGTATCTTCACGGCATATAATTGATGGTGAAAATGCCGCAACAGTGCAATTGCTTATAGAGATTGGTGAGAAAAGCGAGAATTGTCCCTTTTTTCTAAGAACAGTGTATCAGGCCAACTTTACGTGGGACAAGGATAGCCTTGATGACAAGGTCGTCGACAGATTATTAAAACAGAACGCCGTCCTTTTGCTTTTATCCTTTGCGAGACCCGCCATAGCGACCATAACCAATTTCTCTGAGTATGCGCCTTACAATATACCCTACATAGACTTAACAGATGGATGAATGCAGAAAACCATCCTTTAGCCCCCCAACCGTCCGGAAATCCCGGATAGTTGGGGGCTTGTCTTACTTAAATATCCTGCACATACGCAGCGATGATTTCCCGGTTCAGCTCCTTTTTGGCCTCCTCCGCCTGTGTCAGCGTCTGAAATGCCTCATCGAGCTGCGCCGTCGGTATCTTGGCCTCCGGCAGGCACCGCGCAATCCGGGCAATGTTGTCCATCAGGTGGTAAAACATCCGGCCTTGCGCGTGCTGGATTTTATCGTCCACGGACAGCCGCTTGCGCCGGGTGCTTACCAGTTGATCGCTTGCCTGCTCCTCCGCCTGCAATTTGCGGTCTATGTACCGGCGCAGGTAATAAAACGCAAAGCCCACCACACCGCCAGCGCCGACCACTGCCGTGATGATCGCTGACATAACTTGCTCAAATGCCATGCCCCCGCCTCCGCGCTCTCATGAGTCTGTCCAAGCTCCGCCCAAATAACAGGTCAAAGAGTTTGTCTAATGGATTGCGCATCGGTCACTCCTCCTTTAGTGTATTCATGACGTTGTCGCCTGCAATGGCGGCGGCTGTAAAGCTCTGATTTTTCCACCACGCGATTATGGCGGCAATCACCGTCCACGCGGTGGAGATCAGCTCCGTGATGGTTTCGTCCTCAATCGGGATAGGCGACTTGCCCATGGCGGCCAGCACCTGATTGATCAGGGCCAGCGCAAGGACGATTGTCCGGGCGATAGTGCCGGAGGATATGTTAGACATTATCCAGCACCCCCAAACGCCCAAGAATCGTGATCAGCATTTCGCGGGTAACAACGCCCTGCGGGTTTTTGCCGTCCACAATCCCGGCCTTTGTCGCCGCGTCCCAATAGTCTTCCGCGTACTGGGCCGACTCCGTATTTTTGTAGATCGACCCAACGCGGCTCAATACAATCGTCAGCTGCTCCCGTGTGACCGGGCAGGCGGGCTTTGTGCCGTCCAAAATACCGCAATCCTTTGCAATAGCCCAAGGCTCTGCGGCGGATGTGCTCACCGTCTTTGCGGCCTGCGTGGCCTCATATACCGCCATCATCTCGTTAAACTGTGCCTGTGTCACTGTATCGTCCTCCTCTGTAGTTGTAGTGGGTGTTTTGCACACAAAATAATACTTCACCTGTGATTGCAGCAGTGCCAGCGTGTTTTTCTCCCGTGCGGATGCGGTGCTGGCGGGGTCGTTTATGTAGACGTACCCATCAGCATACTTCCACCACAGGATGAAGTGTCCGCCGCTGGTCCAATTCCCCGGCCCCATGCAGCAGATGACGAGATCGCCGCCCTGCACAGCGGCCAGCGCCTGATCGTGGTAGGTCTTTGCATTCGCGGCGGTCATGTTGCACAGGTTGCTGCCGTTCAGCTGCGTCCACGTCAGCCCATACGCCGCGCCCTGTGGCTTGAAATAGCTGTAGTACGTCCCCTGCCCTACAGCCTTGTAGCCCTTTTTGAGCGCCCATGCGCAGGTATCTGCTGGGGTGATACCCGCGTCGATAAGAGTCGCCAAGATCATCGCCGCACAGGTGGGCCCACAGCCGGACGCTTTAATGGTTGTACTCTCCCCGCTCGCCGAATAGTCGTTTGCCGCCCAGCGGCTGTCCGTCTGGAGGTACTTTACCGGCTGCGTATTCATGCGCCCATCTCCGCCGCGTACTGCTCTACGATGGTGTCAAATGCTTTGCGGTCGTTTTCACGGCGCGCCTTGGTCAGCTCGCCGAACCGGTCGAGGATTAGGCTCCGCGTAAGCTGGTACTGCTCTTGCTGTGCGTCGCGGGACATCGTGGCCCACTCAGCGCCCAGCGTGGCGTAGTCGTAGCTGTTGCCGGGATATACGGTCTCCAGCGCCGCCATGTTTGCAACGTGCATGTTGAGTCCGTTATCAACGTCCGTGTTGTTTGCCTTTGCAATGCCAAAGATGCCCCATGTGTGATCGGTTAATTTCATTTTCTTTTACCGTCCTTTTTATTTTTTATTCCGACAGAAGGCCTAAAAGCTCCTGATATTCGTCTTCCGTCAGCTTGCCATTTGCATAAAATACATCTACCTTGTGTTCCAGCCCCTCGGTCTGACCGAGTTCAATCAGCCGCTTTACAAATATGTACATTTACACCAACCCCACTTCCATCATTGGCCTGTTTATAATCCCGGTTGGCGGCTTTCTTTTCAGCCGCCAGCTTGCCATACTCATTTTTAAGCGCGTCCATCCTCGGCAGTTTGCCGCCGTTCAGTAGGCGGGTGAAAGTGGCCCGCGCCGCCCGGTGGGTGTCGATGTCGCCCCGATGCTCGGCCAGATATTTCCCGCTGTACTTCGCGGCCTTGTACCCATCGAAAACGGGCCGGGTCTTTGCGTAATCGGCCACAGCTGCCCGAAGCTCCGCGTTGGTCTGCATGTCGCTGTCGATGCTTTTTATCTGCCATTCCAAGGTGTGAAAACGGTCTGCGGCCTTTGTGGCTTTCTCGGCAAGCTGGCTGTACTCCGCGATGCCGTTTTCCTGCAAGTATTGAAGCGCCGCCGCCATCTGCTTTAGGTTGTGGATTTTTGCCCATTGCTCATAGGCCGGGCCTTTGCCCTGCCTCATGCGGGCCTGTATGTCAATGACAAGGCCCAGCCTCGCCGCCGGACGCTCATGTTGCAGATTGGCGCGGCGGGGGCGGGGTACATGGGGTGCGCCCTGCTCGATAACGGCCCTAATGTCCTCCGGGCCGTAGCCCACGCCCAGCGTGTCGGCCCGCAGCCGGGTAAACCGCTCTTGTCCTTGTGCCGGGTTGCGGAATGACAGAACGCCACCGCGCCCGTATTTGTGCTCAAAGCCCGCCGCCGCCATCATGCGCAGAAAATCATCGAAGCTCCCTGGCCCTTCGGCAAGGCAAGCGTCAATCTGCGCGGTCAAACGCTCTTGAAACGTGGGCGGCTTTTTGCCCTCCACCCACTGGCCGTAATGCTTGTATTTGCCCTTGCTATGCAGTTTCGGACGCTCCACAATGGAGAGGCTCTTTTCCAAGCAAACCCGGTCGGACAGGCGGCGAAAGGCCATAGCCGAACCAAGAAAATCCCGAAACTTCCGGGAGCAATCCAGCGAAGTAGAATTGTAATAAATATGGCAATGCGGGTGCGGGCGGTCTATGTGGGACACCACGAAAAAAGCATGGTTGCCCTTTGTCCAGCGGAGGGCCGTTTCATAGCTGATTTTGAGCGCCGTTTCCGCATCCACTTCACCGGGCGGGAACGCTTGCCGCTGGTGGTAGTACAGTACATCCTTTTCCCGCTTCTGCTCCCTGCCCGTGATGGCCTTGTACTTCGCTTTGCTCAAAAGGAACTCCGCGTCGGCGGTGCGGGGGTCGCACTCATAGGACATGACTAAATCACCGTTTCGGGTCTTGTCCGGGTTCTGCCCATAGTCAAAACCGTCTTTCAATGTTTCCATAATTGTCTTGCCGCCGCTGACATGCCGGGTCATGTGGCGCGTAGTCGCCATGCGTCCCGCCTCCTTTCCGGGCATAGAAAGCGGCGGCTGTTTCCAGCCGCCGCTTCGGAGAATGTATCGCTTTGGGTCAACGTGGCCCGAAGTGTTAGCTCATCACCAACCCTTTTACCATTTCGTTCAGTGCGCCCAATAAGCCGGTGACGCATTCTGCAAGGGCCGGGAGGCCGAAGGGGGAAAGAAGTACCCCAATCACCAAAACGCCGATGCCGATATAAGTTTGACCTGTGACTATCAGGCCGATGCCACCTAAGCCGAGTATTGATGATATTACTCCAAAAATCACGCCGGATATACACGTTAGAAAACACAGTAGCGCGACAAGGATAGTTAAAGCTAGAATGAACGGTATCGCTATGATTTTACCAATGATTTTCATGGTGAAATGCCCCTTTCATATCTTGTTTTTATACATCTTCTATATTTATTTTACCATGTATGAAGGGGGCAAACAATGTTGCCACGACTTTGCAATGCCTTTCGGAAACATCAAGTCAAGTTGACCTGCCGTTATTTTGTTGAGATTATTTTCGTCTGTATTTCTAATTCATCTGCAAGTCTGATTATTTTTGATGTGTGATCTCTACCTTCTTCACGTCCATCATATACAGCAATCACACGGCTAGACTCCGAAAGTATCATTTGGGCGCAATGATCGTGGCTCTCTCGCTCATAGCGCTTCGTACAAACGGAGATATTACTGCACTCATTCAGTAGCCATCCTATCGTTTTGCTCCTCATCAATCTTAGTCGGGTATTTTCAGTGACAAGGATAGCCTCTAAGTTAATGCCTGGATAATCTTTTTTGCTTTTCAAAACCTTAGTGGCAAACAATACATCTGTAGCTGATACAAAAGAACATATAAAGCGGGTGTATCCATTTTGCAATGCTTTTTTTAGATAGTAACTGGTGCCCCAATTGATTTTACGATTATTGACGTGCCCAACAAACTCTATATGACTTGTAAAGCAACACGCTTTCTCTTGCATAATTTTTCTCCCCCACAATTTATATGTGCAAGAAGTCTGATAAGATATCTTATATCTACCTAATTAAGTGTAACAAGTATAGACTGGGTA
>JAJBUC010000085.1 GCA_020860545.1 Oscillospiraceae bacterium
AGATAGTACGATATCTGCTCCAAATCGGTACTCTTTCGGGCGAGCCCCGTCATGCCGATAATGGCGTTCATCGGCGTACGTATCTCATGGCTCATGCGTGACAGGAAGTCGCTCTTTGCCCTGTTGGCCGCCGCCTCCATCTCCTTAGCATCCCGCAAGTCCTGTTCCATCTTTTTCCGCTCAGTAATGTCCACGGCCTCCTGCATATGTACCTTTCTGCCGTCTGTCCACTCTATCATGGATTCTCTGTTTTGCAGGTATCGTCCGCTGCGCGGATCGTGGTACTCCCACATAATGGGCTCTCCGGGCTGCTGGAACAGCTGCGTCAAGGGACAAAAATCGCAGCGCGCGTCCCGGCCGTGGTAGACCTTCCAGCACGGCATACCGGTCGGGTCATAATGGACGCCATAGGCCTCGTTCATATTTTTATTCGCAAACAGCACATGGTCATTCTCCGGGTCTGTGACAAGCAGGTGAACATCCATTCCGCTTAGAATTTCAAAAAACTTTTGCTCCAGCTCAGAATTCTTTTTTTCCTCTCTCCCCCGCATAACGCTACCCCCCATATATCACTGCAAAACCGTTCGTATGCAAGCCAATTATACCTGATATTGGCAATAATCTCAAGCAGATTTTTCCGTCTTTTTATTTCAATATATATTTCTATCTTTGGATATAAATTAAATTCTTTACAAATAATAACATTCATTGTAAGATAGGAATATGAAGTATATAGTAGGTTCTGATAGCAAAAAAGGAGCAGGAAATATGAATGCCTATTTAAAACTGGCGCAAGAATATGCCGGGGAAATGACTGCCCACCGACGTTTTCTGCATACGCACGCGGAGGTTGGGTGTGATCTGCCGGTAACCGGAGGCTATATCATCCAGCAGCTGACCGCGCTCGGATATCATCCCAAACGCATCGCCCCCGGCTGCGTATCCGCATCCATCGGCAGGGCGCAAGGCAAGACGATCCTCCTGCGCGCCGACTGCGACGCACTGCCAATGCAGGAGGAGAGCGGTCTCCCCTACCAGAGTGAGAACCCCGGTGCCGCCCACACCTGCGGGCATGACATGCACGCGGCCATGCTGCTCGGCGCGGCGGCATTGCTCAAAGCACACGAAGGCGAGCTTAACGGTGAGGTGCGCCTGCTGTTCCAGTCCGACGAGGAGGGCCTGACAGGCGCGCTGAGCGCGATTCACGCGGGCATACTCGACGGTGTGGACGCCGCCATGTCACAGCATGTCTATTCCGGGGAGGAAATGAAGGTCGGCACATTTTATGTCACCTACGGGGCCGCAATGGCGTCTCAGGACCGTTTCCGCATCGAAATTTCAGGCCATGGCGGACACGGTGCCATGCCCGACAAGACGATAGACCCCATCAATGTCGGCACATATATCCAGCTTGGCCTGCAGACCATTGTTGCGCGCGAAATGGACCAATTCCAGCCCCTTGTCATCACCGTCGGGCGCTTTACCGCCGGCAATGCCGCCAATGTCATACCACAGAACGCCGTGCTGGAAGGTACCATCCGCACCTTCTCTGACGCAGTACGGGAACGGGCAAAGGCGCGTTTGACGCAGATCGGCACCGGCATGGCGCAAGTTTACGGCGCGGAATGCAATGTCACCTTTCCTGCGCAGGCGCCTGCCAACATCAACAACGACAAGATGGTCACCGACATGAGCAGTTACATTATGGAGATGGGCTGTTCCGTGGAGAAAATGGCGCCCGCAATGGGGAGCGAGGATTTCGCGTTCATCGCTGCGCAGGTACCGAGCGTATTTTTTGCCGTCGGTGCGGGCGGAGATGCGCCCGCATACCGGCTTGCCACAAACCACCACCCAAAGGTTCAATTCAATGAAGACTGTATGCCCTATGGCGCGGCAGCTCTGGCGTGGTGCGCCGTAAACTGGCTCAGAGACAACAGCAAATAGGCGCTCTCAGCTTGACAGCACCACAGACAGGCCATATAATAGTGATACTGTTTTTTGGGGGGATGATGACGTGCCGAATAACCGCGCAAGCGGCGTATTGCTGCCGGTAAGCGCACTGCCCGGCCCCTACGGCATCGGCACGATGGGGCGGGCAGCGTACGACTTTATAGATTTTCTCGCCCGTGCGGGGCAGCGGTATTGGCAAATACTCCCCCTCTGTCCGCTGGAGGCGGGCAATTCCCCCTATATGTCCTCCTCATCCTTTGCGGGGAACCCCCTTCTGCTTGACCCGGAGGCGCTCGCGGAGGATGGGCTGCTCACAAAGGATGATTTGGAGAGCATTCCATACGGCAATCCGGACCATGTGAATTATAACGCGCTGCGCATCAACCGCACGGCGATCTATCATCACGCATGGGAGCGCGGGCAGAAGCGTGCACACTATCAGGAAGAGCTGTTCGCCTTCATAGAGCATGAACGGGGCTGGCTTTATGACTATGTGCTCTTCATGTCCATCCGCGGCGCGCTCAAGCATGCGCTGCTGCCGGACTGGCCGGAGGATATCCGCCGCCGTACACCGGAGGCGGTGGTTGCATACAGCCATTCCATCGTTGAGCGCGCCGCGTACTATGCCTTTATGCAGATGCTCTTTTTCCAGCAGTGGACAAAGCTGCGCAACTACGCAAACCAGAAGGGCATCGCCATCATCGGTGATCTGCCCATCTACGTCTCCCCGTACTCAGCCGATGTATGGACCTCGCCCGAGCTGTTCCTGGTGGACGATACACTCAGGCCCATCCGCGCCGCCGGAGTGCCGCCCGACCTCTTTTCCGAAAGCGGGCAATACTGGGGCAACCCCATCTATAACTGGCCGCAGCACAAGGCCAGCCACTACGGCTGGTGGCGGCGGCGCGCCATGCACATGGCGCGGCTGTATGACACGGTGCGCATCGACCACTTCCGCGGCCTGCACAGCTACTGGAGCATCCCACAAGGTGCCCAGACCGCCGCAGGCGGCCAATGGGAAAAGGGGCCGGGCATGGAGCTTGTGGATATCCTGCGCAACGTCCCCGGCCTCAACCTGATTGCCGAGGATCTGGGCGATCTGGATCAGGACGCGCGCGACTTTATCGAAGAGAGCGAACTGCCCGGCATGCGGGTGCTCAACTACGCCTTTAACGGCTGCTCGGACAGCCCCTATCTCCCACACAACTGTCCGCCGCGCTCCGTCATGTACACCGGCACGCACGACACCGCCACCTTTATGCAGTGGCTTACCACCATGGCAACGAAAGAGGAGTACAAGTTCGCCTGTGACTACCTGTCCCTGCGCGAGGACGAGGGCTACGGCTGGGGCGCGGTGCGCGGCGCATGGTCCTCCCCCTCCCACCTCGCCATTGCACCCATGCAGGATATTCTCGGTCTGGGTGCCGACGCCCGCTTCAACGTCCCCGGCACCTGCGGCGAGCACAATTGGACCTGGCGGGTGCGGGGCGAGGCACTCAACGAGAGTGTATCCTCCCACCTGCTCCAGCTCACACGTACTTATATGCGCACCTAGCACAAGGCCCGCGTAATCGGCAGTTATCCGCCAATACGCAGGCCTTTTTTATTCCTGTGTAAATCCCGCCACACCGAACGAACCGGGACCGCCGTGGGTCGAGACGACACTCCCTGTCTCAAACCAGAGTATCTCCTCAAAGCCGGCCTCCTGCGCGAGGCGGGCAGCGTGTTCTCGCACGCTCTCCTCAATTCCGAAGGTATAGAGCAGCGCGAGAACGCGCTTATCAAAGCGGTTTACCTCGGTAAAGTCACGAAATACCTTCTGCGCTACGGCCGCCATGCTGCCGCGGTATTTCCGCGTGGAAACCAGAACGCCGTCCCGCACCTCAATCAGAGGCTTGATATTCAGGATCTGCGCACCCAGAAACGCGGCGTTGCTGACCCTCCCGCCTGCTTTCAGGTACGTCAGCGTTGACGGGACGAAGGCCATGCGCACACGCCGATGCAAATCCGCCACCAGCGCGTCGATATCAGCGATGGCGGCGTCCGGATGCGTCGCCAGATAGCGGGCCACCTGCAAAACAAAGATCGCCTGCCCGCCGGAGACGCGTTTGGGGTCGTCGCTCGTGACGTAGTCCCGCCCCTTCGCCGCAATTTGCGCGTTTTGATAGGACGAGGTGGTCACAGCCGAATAGGCAAGATAGATCAGGTGCTTTTCCGGGTAGCGCGCATGCAGCGCATCAAAGCACACGGCAAAATCCGCCGGCGTACTGGCGCTTGTCTGCGGCAGCTTGCCCGTCTTTTTATAGTAGGCAAAAAGCTCGCTGGTCGGAAAAGTTCCATCGACCCGTGACACATCGCCAAATATAATATGCATTGGGACGATGGTAATGTCGTACCGCTGCGCCATTTCGGCCGGAATATCCGCCCCGGTCTCCGTCAGAAGAATATAGTTCCCCATACTTATGATGCGCCTTTCCATGATCACTCTTCAAATTTGTGGAGTGATTTAAAGCATATAATATAATATCAAAAATTACATTGCTCCACTACTATACTCCATTTTAATATGCTATGCAAGCATTATTTCACGGGGAACCGATAAAACCTATTAATATAGGACTGCGGCATGATCGTTTTGCCGCCGTCCTTTTGTACTATCTCTCCAGTATGTTGCCCGCCGATGCCTTGCGCCACTCCAAAAGAGCGGCGGCTGTATTGTCACGGGAGAAATCCGGCCCGCTCATTGGAACCGCTCCTGCCCCGGTGGTCTGGCACAGCGGAATGCACCGTTCAAAGTACGCGGCCATGCGCTGGGAGCGGCTGTCCGACAGATCCAAAAACCCTGCCATAAACTGAAATCGGTAGTCCTCTGCAATGGTAATCTTACAGATGCCGCAGGACTTTAAATACTCATAGGTGGAGTTTGCAATCAGCCCGACCCCCATCCCTTCCCGCACCATATGCAGCATGCTGCACGGGTGGGCGGTTGTATGTACCGAGCGGGGCTGGAAACCGGCTCTTTGGAACAGCCCTGTTATTGATTTTCATGGGGGGATTGGGATTTGCCAGAATAAAGGTCTCGTCACAGACCCCGGCAAGGGAAACAGGCGTCCCGTTCCCCAACACCGCCAGCGGATGATCCTCCGCCACGATCATAACCACCTCATCTTCCATCAGTGGATACTGGTACAGGTTATCCGGCATTGTCTCATCCCACGAAATGACCACGTCAAGCTGTCCGGCAATCATCTTTGCCTGCAACGCCTGCCATTCCAACTCTTGAATGGATACCTGAATATCCTTGTTCTCCTTGCAGAAGGCCGTAACAAGAGGGAGGGCATAATTGATGTTGCACACATTGAGCAGGCCGATGTTATACGTTTTTTCGGCATTCTCCTGATTGTTCAGCTTTGTGCGCATCTCGCGGTACTCTTTCATAATTCTATCTGTATGCTCCACAAAAACTTTGCCTGCGGCAGTCAGGTACACGCCATTTTTTTGCGTGTGAACAGCTTTGTACCCAACTCTTCCTCCACACTTTGAATGTGCTTTGAAAATGAGGATTGGGAGATAAAGCAGGCATCCACCGCGTTTGAGAAATGCCCTTCCTGCGCCAGTACAGAAACCATAAAAATCTGCTCAAACGTCATTACGCCTCCTCCTTTCGCATGATGTTCTATACGCGCAAAACAAAGCCATTATCTATAATATAATCATATTTTATTTGTTTTTTCGACATATGTAAAGCGTCGTTTATTTCTTAACAATCTCGTTAA
>JAJBUC010000136.1 GCA_020860545.1 Oscillospiraceae bacterium
CCCGGCGTCGCGGCGGGGAGGGTCTGGCGGGTGAAGGACTGCGCAAGTCGGTGGTCATTGGTGCGCCGCCCCTGCAGCAGGGCGCCAAAGCGCTGCACCAGAACGCCTCCGGCCAACATGTTCGAGAGGGAGGCGATGTGCTTGCCATAGCGATACGGTTCATTAAACGGAGAGGTAAAACGGTTAGAGACCAGCAGGGCAAAGTTGGTGTTTTCACTTTGCAGCGCGGGGTCGGCGTAGGAGTGGCCGTTGACCGTGTTGATGCCCTCCACATTTTCCGCCACCACATGCCCGAACGGGTTCATGCAAAAGGTGCGCACCTGGTCGCCGTATTGCTTGGTGCGGTAGACCAGCTTGGACTCGTATACCACATCGGTGATGTGCTGGAATACCTCGGCGGGCAGCTCCACACGCACCCCGATATCCACCTGATTATTGATCAGCTCCAGCCCCAAAACCTTGCACTGCTCGGCAAACCACTCCGCGCCCGACCGCCCTGGCGCTGCGATGAGCCAGGTGCAGTCGATCTCCTCCCCCTGTTTGGTGGTGAGGCGGTAGCCATCCGCACCCAAGCGGGTAATCTGGCGTACCGGGGTGTCGAAGACATATTCCACGCGCCTGCTTACTGTCTCATAGAGGCGGCGGAGTATGTTCAGATTATTCTCAGTACCGAGATGCTTGCACCGCGCCTGCAAAAGATGCAGATCAAATTCCAGCGCCTTGCGCCGTAAGGCGCGTGCCTGCGGCGTATCGGTGGAAAAAACCTCATCGGTCGCTCCGTGCGCCATGTTAACGGAGTCGACGTAGTCAATCAGCTCCATCACCTCGCGTGCCGGCATGAGGTCGGTCAGCCACCCGCCGAACGCGGTGGTGAAGTTATATTTCCCGTCGGAAAACGCGCCCGCGCCGCCGAAGCCGCACATCGTGTCACAAATACCGCACTGCACGCAGTGGTCGGTCTGCCGCGCGACGATGGGGCACTTTCGGCTGTCGAGCGCGTGCCCTTGCTCGAGCGTAATGACCCGACACTCCGGGTGCAGCCGTGTCAGCTCGTAGCCTGCGAAGATCCCCGCCGTCCCGCAGCCGATAATGGCGGCATCGTAACGCTTACCCATGCGAACCCCGTCCTCTCTCTGTTGACGCTCCATAAATTTTCACTGTTCTTATATAGTATACCATATTCGTACACTTTGCACGCATTTTTTTGCATGAATTATGTAAATCTCCGTTACAGCATCCAGTCAAAGAGCAGCAGCAGCCCGAAGCCGGGTGCCCCGAGCACCCCGATGCAGAGTGCATTAAGCATATTGACGCCCAGCTGGATGCCAATCAATCCGCCGACCTTGCTCACAAGAAAGAGTATCACCACACCGAAGGCGGTGCGCGCAATAATGCGCCCGAGCCATTTGAGCGGGCCGCAGAGCAGGGCGACAGCGATCACCGCCGCTACCCCGCCCATGATCCACGGCATATACGCTGAGAGAAAATCCATAAGAGCCGACACCTCCGGTTTGATTCGGTTTGCCAGCTCCTTGGCCGATTATCTCCCGCAGGGACAGTGCGTTTATGCGCCCGCCTTTTGCCGGTCTATCGTCTTGATGCGCCGCAGAAGATACGCGTAACGCGCCTGCAGGGCGTTGATTTCGTAGACATAAAATTCGACCAGATCAGGGTCGCTGAATGTGTTAAAGCCGCCGTACGCCTGTTTCAGGCTGGTTTTCGTCTCCAGAAGCTCCCGCTGCAAAGCCCGCCACTCCTCATCATGCCCTTTCCCTGTCTTTCTGCGAAACGCGATTACGCCGTCTGCCGCTTGTGCCATAATAGCCTCCTTTAAAGTACGCCTGCCATGCCGCGCCGGGACATACCGGCACGTCCTTTTTTAAACGTATGATTAGTTTGGACAAATATGCCAGCGTCTATACCTGTTTTTCCCGCGTTTACTTTCTGCGTCGTGACATATACTATCCGCGGACAGGTCAATCACACATCTCCTTTTAAGCCGGTGCCGGGTGACGGGAATTCCGTCGCCCTCTGGCGAAAGGCGAAAGGGTATGCTCCGCATTGGAACAGTGCTTACTGTTTTACAGCAAACAAAGCGCCAAAGCGACGATTGCCTGTCCGGTATGATATGTCCCCGAACGCGCAAGCGCAGCGTGATTTGGTGTGGACAGAAGCCGGGTACACTGTGAAATGACGATTTCGCGGTGTACCCGCATTTATTGTGAACATTTCACAAATTAAAGGATTTTTTGTTTGACATTGTCTATACTTTCCGATACAATGGCAGTGTAGATGGTTTGGTGTCAAATGATAAAGAAAGCGGGGCTTGATCATGCAGAAGAAACTTCTTCTCTTTGCGGGTGGTCTATTGACCGGCCTGGTTGCACCCACCGTACTCAAGAGCAAATGTGCCAGAAAAGCCGCGGTTGCCGTCACCGCAAAAAGCATGCAGCTGCGTGATGATACGCGCAGTGCGGTAGAGTCTATCAAGGAAGAGGCGCAGGATATCTATGCCGAGGCAAAGCAGCAGCGGCAAGCGGACGCAAAATAATGTAAACCCAAAACGTCTGTGGCTTGCGTCACAGGCGTTTTTGTGGAGGGCTGTTTATGAAGATACAAATTATGAGCGATCTTTCGGGGCGGCTGCGCATCCGGTATGACCGGTTCGCCTTTGACAGTGACCGAGATCTGGCTGTGGAGCAGCATTTTCTAGCCCTGCCGTATGTACATTCCGCCCGTGCCAACGCCCATACCGGCAGCGTCCTGTTGTGTTACGAAGGCGACCACAGGGACGACGTGCTTGTAGCAGCGCGCGCGCTCATACCGCGCGATCTTGCAGTGATCGCCGACACACAGCGCGATATGATGCGCAGCATTGACGACAATTTCTGGGATAAGCTGTTGGGCCGCCTGTTCGGGTTTGCGGTGCGCAGACTCCTGCTTCCCATACCAATCCGCAATGTGCTCACCCTTGTGCGTGCCGCCCGGTTTATCTGGAAGGGACTGCGCGCGCTTACGCGCGGAGAACTGGCCGTTGAGGTGCTGGACGCGGCAGCCATCGGCGCGTCAATCCTGCAGGGCAATTTCGCAACCGCATCCTCCGTCATGTTCCTGCTCTCCCTGTCCGAACTGATTGAGCGGTATACGATGCGCAAGACAAAGGGAATGCTCTCCACCAGCCTGATTCTTAACACGGAGCAGGTTTGGGTCGTGCGCGGCGGTACGGAGGTCTGTATCCCCATCGGACAGCTTACGATGGACGATAGGGTGGTCGTGCGTGCGGGCAGCGTCATGCCCGTGGATGGGGAGGTGCTGAGTGGCAGCGCGGTGGTCAACGAGTCGGCAATGACCGGCGAGCCGCTCGGCGTGCCGAAGGAGGCGGGCAACAGCGTGTTTGCCGGAACCGTGGTGGAAGAGGGCGCCGTTACCATCCGCGTGCGCGCGCTGCAGGATGAGAGCAGAATCAGCAAAATTGTCGAGCTGATCAGCGAGTCGGAGGATCTCAAGGCCTCCGTACAGGGCAAAGCAGAGCGCTTTGCCGACCGCATTGTGCCGTTTAGTTTTCTCCTGTTTTTCGCCACGCTTGCCATCAGCCGGAGCATTACGAAAGCCGTGAGCGTCTTAATGGTGGACTACTCGTGCGCCATCAAGCTCGCCACCCCCATCGCCGTCCTGTCCGCCATGCGGGAGGCGTCGGAGCTGGGTATCGTCGTGAAGGGCGGCAAATTCCTCGAGGCAATGGCGGAGGCCGATACCGTTGTCTTTGACAAGACCGGCACCCTTACCCTGGCCGCCCCAAAGGTGAGTAGGGTGATCCCTGTAAACGGTTTTCAGCGCGACGACGTGCTGCGTCTGGCCGCCTGCATGGAAGAGCACTTCCCCCACAGCGTCGCGCGCGCCGTGGTGGAACAGGCCCTGCTGGAAGGCCTGCGTCATGAGGAGGAGCATGCCGAGGTGAACTACATTGTTGCGCACGGCATCTCTACCACCATCCACGGCAGGAAAGCCATCATCGGCAGCCATCATTTTGTCTTTGAGGACGAACGCACGCCCCTGGCAGCGGCATTGCAGACGGAGCTTGACGCGGCAATCGGCAGTGACTCGGCGATCTACCTCGCCATTGGCGACACCCTCGCCGGTGTCATTTGCATTTCGGATCCTCCGCGTGCCGAGGCAGCGGAAGTCATCCGCGCCCTGCGTGAAACCGGCGTATCACAGGTGGTCATGCTGACGGGAGACACCGCCCCCGCTGCAGAGCAGGTCAGCAGACAGCTGGGTATCGACTACTTTCAGGCCCAGGTGCTCCCCGAGGACAAGGCGCGTATTGTCCAGCAGTTTAAGGCGGACGGGCATCGTGTGATCATGATCGGCGACGGGATCAACGACTCCCCCGCGCTCGCGGCGGCGGACGTCTCCGTCTCCATGGAGGACGCCTCCGACATCGCAAGGCAGGTCGCGGACATCACCCTGCGGCATGCCGACCTGTACGACCTTGTGACGGCACGCCGCTTGGCGCAGGCACTGATGCGGCGTATCCAGCGGAACTTTGCGATTATTGTTGGCTTTAACTCCTCCCTGCTCGCGCTGGGCCTGTTCAATGTCATTGCCCCGGGTACGAGCGCGCTGCTGCACAATCTTTCCACCATATCCATCAGCGCATTGAGTATGCGCCCCTGCCTGCCCTCCGCGCCGGAGCAGGAGATACAGACGGTATGCGCGCAAACTGCCGAGGCGATCGGCTAAATAAACAAACCGCCCGAAGTAAAATCTTCGGGCGGTTTGTTCATGATAGCGGCGCGATCAATAGTCCTCGACATAAAGCTGAAAATAGGCCTTGGGATGTTTGCACGCGGGGCAGAGCTCCGGCGCAAATTCGCCCTCGTGAATATAGCCGCAGTTGCGGCAGATCCACATGGTCTTGCCATCCCGCTTAAAGACAATGTCCTCGTTGAGGTTTTGAAGCAATTTCAGATAGCGCTCCTCATGGTGCTTTTCCACGCTGGCGACCCGCTCAAACTGGTCGGCGAGCTGTAAAAAGCCCTCCTCCCGCGCGACCTTGGCAAAGTCCTTGTACATGGTGACCCACTCGTAATGCTCCCCCGCGGCGGCGTCGGAGAGGTTTGATTTGGTGTCGTTGAGCTCGCCGAGATGCTTAAACCAGAGTTCTGCGTGCTCTTTTTCATTGTCCGCCGTCTCCTGAAAGAACGACGCGATCTGCTCATAGCCCTCCTTCTTTGCGGCGCTGGCATAAAAGGTGTACTTTGTTCTGGCCTGCGACTCCCCGGAAAAAGCGTCCCGCAGATTTTGTTCGGTTTTGCTTCCTTTTAATTCAGGCATAGTATCGCTCCTTTTCCCGCCTTGTGGCGTTCAATATATTATCAGTCAATGAAAATGGATTCCGAGTTTATTTTAGCCAAATTTGTACAGCTTGTCAACAGAACGGGGAAAATCCACAGGGCAACAGCATTTAGATTTACAAAATGAAGCGAAAAAGCGATAATAGACCCAGAGGTGAGAAGGAATGGGAATATCATCATCATAGCCCTGTGCACGCTCATCAGCGGAGGCGAGGACTTCTAGGATATGGAAGAATTGGGAGAATCGCGACAGGAATGGTTATGCGGATTTTTGGAACTTACCAATGGGATACCGGATGCGGTCTTCCGCATCCGTATCAAAACTGCTGATGTAGTACCTGTCGTAGGACGATTCGCC
>JAJBUC010000135.1 GCA_020860545.1 Oscillospiraceae bacterium
GAGTATAGCACCCTTTGTAGGCGGGGTCAAGACTTATTTAACATTTTTGCCGGAAAGTTCTCATCATTCGTCTTTTTCTTCCAGTGCCGCGACGGCGGCTGCGTATTCCTCGCAGCTGAACAGGGCATTTAAGACGGTGAGCAGAGCGTTTGTAGAGAGATGCTCCGGCAGCGCCAGACGGACGAGCAGGGCCTTGCGGCGGGTCTGCGCGTTGGGGGTTCCGGTGAGGCCGTCGCGGAACAGATCTGCTTTTGTGATGGCGCGGCGCGGGGAAGTTGGCGCGGTTTCCTCGCCAAGAATCGTGGCCCCACAGCGGCGCAGGGCCTGTGTCAAAGTGTCGGGGGACATCCCCTCCACGCCGAGCTTGCCCTCCTTGCTCCTCTTGCTTTTGCGGCGCTCCTTCCCGTATAGGTCGGGGATGTATGCGTGCTTGAGAAGAGAAGGATCCATAGCTCCGGAGAGATAATTTCGTATGACAAACCCCGCGCCGTCAGAGTCGGTCAGAATAATCAGCCCGCGGGTTTCGGCGAGGCGGCGCAGGAGCGCAAGGCGCTCCCTGTCCTGAAAGACAGCGAACCCGGCTGTCTCCAATATGACGGTATCCACGAGTTGGGAGAGCGTATTTTTGTCGTATCGTCCTTCAACAACGATAGCTTCTTTGATTTTGAGCATACTACCTGCCTATCAAATTCTTTGTTCTTTACTATATTTTACTCCAATCGACAATAAATGTCAATCATAAAACGTGAACTTGTAAAATCCAGCCAGTCGCGCTATACTGAGATGGAACATGAGAATTATTTTATTAAATTTTCATTTGCCTACTATGCAAACGGTGAAAATTATATTAGAATAAATAGGATTTGATCGTTTGCAAAAGGGGATGGAATTATGGCGGAGCCACGGTACAAGCGTGTGCTGTTAAAGGTAATCGGTGAGGCGCTGGCGGGAGAAGCAGGGCGCGGGCTGGATTTTGAGGTAATCGACAGTGTCTGCAACTCAATTAAGAAGTGTGTGGATATGGGCGTGCAGGTCGGCGTTGTGGTCGGGGGCGGCAACTTCTGGCGCGGTGTGAAGGACGGCGGCGACCATATTGAGCGCACCCGCGCAGACCATATGGGTATGCTCGCGACCGCACTGAATGCGCTGGCGGTGGCAGGGGTGCTGGAGCAGACGGGCGTGGAGGTCCGCGTGCAGACAGCCATTGAGATGCGCGCCATTGCGGAGCCGTATATCCGCTCGCGCGCGATCCGGCATCTGGAGAAGGGGAGAGTGGTCATTTTCGGCTGCGGCACAGGCAATCCCTTTTTCTCCACCGATACGGCGGCAGTGCTGCGCGCGGCTGAAATTGACGCGGATGTTATCCTGCTTGCCAAGAATGTGGACGGGGTGTACAGTGCCGATCCGCAGCTGGACCCATGCGCTATTAAATATGATACGATTTCCTATACCGATGTGCTGGCCCGCCATCTCAAGGTGATGGACTTTACGGCAACTTCCCTTTCTATGGATAATAGCATTCCTGTTATTTTGTTTGCGCTGAAGGACCCGGAAAACATTTGCCGGGTGGTGATGGGCGAAAAGCTCGGCACGATTGTAAAGGAGGAGCAGTGAGATGCTGGAAGTGAATCAGGAATTCGACGCAAAGATGCAGAAGACGGTGGACGTGGTCGCCAGTGATTTTGCCGCAGTCCGCGCGGGCCGCGCCAACGCTGCGGTGCTCGACAAAATTACGGTTGACTATTACGGTGTACCTTCCCCGATCCAGCAGGTGGGGACAATCGCCTCTCCCGACCCACGGACGCTGACCATTCAGCCGTGGGATATGTCCCTGCTGAAGGCGATTGAAAAGGCGATCTCCAGTTCCGACCTCGGCATCAACCCGCAAAATGACGGCAAGGTAATCCGTCTCGCGTTTCCGCAGCTGACTGAGGAGCGGCGCAAGGAGCTGACAAAACAGGTTAAAAAGTACGGGGAAAACGGTAAGGTCGCCATCCGCAATATTCGCCGTGACGCTATGGAGCGGTTTAAGGCGATGGAAAAGAGATCCGAGATTACGGAGGATGACCTGAAGGACTATGAAAGGGAATTGCAGGAGCTCACAGAGAGGCGCTGCAAGCAGATTGACGAGATGACGGAGAAGAAAGAAGCGGAGCTTTTGGCGATCTGATACTACCAAATAAGGCGGCATGTATGTACTACCGTTACGGTCAGGTACATGCATGCCGCCTGCATGATACTAATCTCAGGATGCGGGGGACAGATATGGCTTTGTTCGGAAAAAAGCGGACTGCGGCTGCGCGGGAAAGCGTGGACAGGGCGCGTCTGCCGCAGCACGTGGCGGTCATTCTGGATGGCAACGGGCGCTGGGCCAGACGGCGCGGTCTGCCGCGTTCTGCCGGGCATGCGGCGGGAGCGGAGAACTTCCGCACCATCGCGACGCTGTGCAAGAATATGGGCATCAAGTATTTCACGGTCTACGCCTTCTCCACAGAAAACTGGAAGCGGCCGACAGAGGAAGTCGCGGCAATTATGAAGCTGCTCGGCCAGTATTTGCAGGAGTCCATTGAGAAGATGGAAAAGGACCATATCCGGCTCCACTTCTGGGGGGATCTTACACCGCTGTCCGATGAGCTGAAGGCCCTCTGCGCTACGACCGACCGCATCTCGGAGGGGTACACGGGGATGGACGTGAATGTCTGCCTCAATTACGGCGGACGGGACGAGATTATGCATGCCGCCCGTGCGTTTGCGCAGGAGTGTCTCGACGCGGGGCGCGTCCCCGAAAAGATGGAGCCGTCCATGCTCGAACGGCACCTCTATTCCGCCGGTGTGCCCGACCCTGATTTGATCATCCGGCCAAGCGGGGAGGAGCGGATATCGAATTTTCTGCTCTGGCAGTCGGCCTACGCCGAGTATTATTTTACCGACGTTATGTGGCCGGATTTTAATGAGGACGAGCTACTGCGCGCCTTCGCGGCGTATCAGAAGCGTACGCGCCGGTTCGGCGGGATTGACGAGACAGAAAAAGACGGATAATTTCAGTGCCGATGCGAAACGGCGGAAGGAGTTTTATTTTTGGGAAAGCGTGTTATGGTTGCGGTGATTTTCATCCCGCTGATGTTGATCATTATATATATTCTAAACCCCATCTGGCCGTTCTGCCTGCCCGCTGTGATCAGTCTGCTCTCCATGATTTCGATCTATGAGGTGCTGCACTCCACGGGGTTTTTGAAGAATGCGCGCCTGACATGGTATTCCATCATTCTGGCAGGTATTATCCCGTTTTGGGTGATTACGCAGCAGAATATGAACGTTGCGCTGTTGTGCCTGCTCGTCTATTTTATTCTGGCGTTTATCGAGGCGATCTCCAGCCACTATGTACTGACCATGGAGAAGGTGGGCGGGGCGTTTTTCTTCTCAATTTTCATCCCCTTTTTCCTCTCCTCCCTGATCCGCCTGTACGAGACGGCGGGGGTGGGGGACTACCTCATCCTGCTTCCCTTTGTCACGGCATTTACCAGCGACGCGTTTGCCCTCTTCGGCGGTATGTTGTTCGGCAAGCATAAGCTTGCGCCGGAGCTCTCGCCCAAAAAGACGGTGGAGGGCGCGGCGGCGGGTCTGATCGGCGCGGTGGTCTGCACCGTTGTGTATGGATTGGGCGTCCATCTGATTTTCCCGGAGGTGTCGGCAAATTACCTCCTGCTGGGGGTGTACGGCGTGCTGGGAAGCCTTGCCTCCCAGCTTGGCGACCTGTCCTTCTCCTATATCAAGCGTCAGTATAAGATCAAGGATTTCGGCAAGATACTCCCTGGGCACGGCGGTGTGCTCGACCGGTTTGACAGCGTCATCTTCTGCGCGCCGCTTACCGAGGTACTGTGTGTGTTTTTGCCGGCGCTGGTGATACGGTGAGAGGAGGGCGCATATGAAGAAGAGAGCGGTTAGTATTCTGGGCTCGACCGGCTCCATCGGGAGGCAGTCTCTCGACGTCATCGCGGCGTGCGGTATGACGGCGGTCGCGCTGACGGCAAATCGTGATGTGGAGCGTATGGAGGCGCAATGCCGACAATTTTCGCCACGTCTGGCGGTTATGATGGACGAGAATGCCGCAGCCGACCTGCGCGTGCGTCTGGCCGACACGCAGATACGTGTTGCGTCGGGTGAGACGGGCCTGCTGGAGGCCTCCTGCATTGAGGGGGCCGACACGGTCATCACCGCCGTGATGGGGAGCGTCGGGCTCCTGCCGACGTTGGCCGCCCTCAAGCTGGGGCGGCGTGTGGCCCTTGCGAACAAGGAGACGCTGGTCTGCGCCGGGGAGCTGGTGATGGACACGGCGCGGGACAACGGCGCGGAGATCATCCCTGTGGATTCCGAGCACTCTGCGCTCTTTCAGTGCCTTGAGGCCTGCCGTGACAGGGGAGAGGTGAAGCGCCTTATCCTGACCGCGTCCGGCGGGCCATTTTTCGGCTATACGCGCGATCAGCTCGCCGGGGTGACGGCGGAGCAGGCGCTCCGGCACCCGAACTGGACGATGGGCGCGAAGATCACGGTGGATTCCGCGACCCTGATGAACAAGGGGCTGGAGCTCATTGAGGCGATGCGCCTGTACCGCATGCCCTTAGAGAAGATCGGAATTGTGATCCACCGGGAGAGTATCGTCCACTCGCTGGTGGAATACTGCGACAACGCCATGCTCGCGCAGCTCGGGGTGCCCGATATGCGCCTGCCCATCCAGTACGCACTCACATATCCCGCGCGGACGGCCGCGGTGGCGGAGCCCCTTGACCTGCTCCGGTGTAAGCCGCTGACCTTTCAGGCGCCGGACGAGGAGACCTTCTCCTGCCTGGCACTCGCGAAGCAGGCGGCGCGGACGGGCGGGACGGCAACGGCGGTACTGAACGCGGCAAACGAGGTCGCGGTGGGCCGCTTTCTTCAGGGGGAGCTGTCGTTTCTCGATATTCCGGCGCGGGTCGCGGAAGCCATGGCGCGGGTGCCGGTCGTAGCCAAACCGTCGCTTGAGGATATTTTCGCCGCCGACCGGGCGGCGCGGGCCATTGCGGTACAGTAGCTGCCGCTGTCAGGAAAGGATGAACCGATTTCGATGTTGCTTTATATAATCATTGCCATTATCATGTTCGGCGTTTTGATCGCGGTGCACGAATTCGGGCATTTTTTCACGGCAAAGCTCTGTGGTGTGCGTGTCAATGAGTTTGCCATCGGCATGGGGCCGACGCTGTTCTCCCGCAAAAAGGGGGAGACCACCTATGCGCTGCGTGCCCTCCCCATCGGCGGTTTTTGCGCCATGGAGGGGGAGGACGAGGCGTCGGACGACAAGCGCGCCTTCGGCAATAAGGTCTGGTGGCAGAAGGTTATTATTCTCGTTGCCGGTTCGGCAATGAATTACCTGACCGGCCTTGTGATTCTGCTTGTCCTGTTTTCACAGGTTTCGGTGATACAGCAGCCGGTGATCACCAGCTTTTTTGACGGGTTTGCCCTCGAGGGTGAGAGCGGGCTGATGGTGGGCGATGAGATTTACAGCATCAACGGACACCGCATCTATCTGGCGGGCGATATCAGTATGTTCCTCAACCGTGCGAGCGGCGACGCTGTGATGGACATCGAGGTGGTGCGCGACGGACAGAGGGTAACGCTCAATG
>JAJBUC010000116.1 GCA_020860545.1 Oscillospiraceae bacterium
AAAACGCAACTGCGCACAGGTTTTGCCGGTTATCCATACCGAGGGGCGGCAGCCGGAGTGACAGGGTTGCTGGTTATTGAATCGTACCTGACGCCCCAAGAAGCCGAGCCGCAGGCGACGGCTGATTGGCTGGCGGAAGCTATGCAGCGGTATGTCTGTATGAAGAACCTGATTTCACCCTGGCCGTATCTGATCACGGCTTCCATGTTTGGGGCAGTATCGGGCGGGGGATGGCACCGGATTTTTTCAAAAGGCCAGGAGGCGATGGGTACGCTGTACCTTTTGCCGCCGGAGGACACGCACCCAGCCCTTGAGGGGGTGTCGGGGGACACTTCCCCCGACCGTCTTTCCCACCCCTTTCCACGTGGAAAGGGGTGCGCCCGCCGCGCAGGCGAAACAAGGGGGCAAGCCCGCAGAGGGCAAGGGGAACCCCCTCCGCAAGAAGCAGGGGCGAACCTAGGAGGGCGTCAAATAGGCCTCCGGCACCTGTCCCACGATGAGCGTCTCGGTCAGGCAGACGCTGTTTGGAATCGACAGCTCCACCGTCCCGCCGGGAATGAGGAGCTTTACGGTGACCTCCACATGGAGCACGATCCGGTGTAAGGTCTGGTTGATGCCCGCCTCGGTAAACTCGTTTTCAAACGAAGCGCTCGACGACGCCACCGTCTCCACCTTCACGGGCAGGGTGGGCCACCAGCTGCCGGCGGGGGAGAAGCCCGTGACCGTCCCGAGGGGAATGCCGAGCTGGCCGGTATCGAGATCTTCGACCTGTTCTACCACGCGCGTGAGGATGTCGGCACGCAAGGTGTTTAGCTTTACAGTATCTGTTGTCATCAGGGTCACGCGCCCGTCCGTGTCGGTCTGGATGGTGACAAAGTCGTCATAGCCCCAGCCCCGCTCGGTCATCACGCCGAGCACCACGTCGCTGACAAGCGCGGTCACGACGTTGCGCGTTCTGCTCTCCGCCATATCGGCAATGACCGGGCGCAGGCGCGCGTCCACCCCCCAGATGAGGAGCAGGGCAAGCGAGATGCCGAGCGCTGCGGAGAGCAGGTTAAAAAACCACGCCCGCTGCCAGAACCGCACCTGTACCCGCCGTTTTCTGCGGTATCTGCGCATCGCGCCACCTCCCCCAAGGGAGTGTATGCGCGGCGCGGCTTGCCCTATTCCCCGGCGAGCAGGCGGTCTGCCGCCAGCATCACGCCGAGCTTGCCCGACTCGTAGGTCAGCCCGCCCTGCAGGTAGGCCGTATAGGGCGGGCGCATCGGCGCGTCGCACGAGAGCTCAATGGACGCGCCCTGAATAAAGGCACCCGCCGCCATGATGACCTGACAGTCGTAGCCCGGCATGTCCCACGGCTCCGGCGTCACATAGGCGTCCACCGGCGCGCCGGACTGGATGCCGCCGCAAAACCGCTTGAGCGGCTCGGGCGCGCCGAAGTGGATCATCTGGATGATGTCGTGCCGCGCGGCGGCGGCGGGCGGGTCGGCCCGGTAGCCGAGCAGCTCCAGCAGCCGCGCGCTGAATACGGCGGTCTTGAGGGCCTGCGCCACCGTGTGGGGGGCGAGAAACAGGCCCTGATAGAGCGCCCTGTTCTGGCCGAGCGACGCGCCGCACTCCCTGCCGATGCCGGGGCAGGTGAGGCGCATGGCGGCGTTGCGCACCAGATCGCGCCGCCCGGCGATATAGCCGCCGGTGGGGGCGAGGCCGCCGCCGGGATTTTTGATGAGGGAGCCCACCACAAGGTCGGCCCCCGCCTGCGTCGGCTCGCGCGCCTCCACAAACTCGCCGTAACAGTTGTCCACGATGACGGCGGCACCCGGATTCACCGCGCGCACGCAGCGGCAGAGCGCCGCGATCTCCTCCACCGAGAGGGAGGCGCGGGTGGCGTACCCGCGGGAGCGCTGTATCAGCACCGCCCCGACGGCGGGGTCCCGCGCCGCCGCGGTTAACCCCGCAAGGTCGGGCGCGTCGTCCTTCAAGTCCACCTGCCGGTATCCGATGCCGTAATCGGCGAGGGAGCCGAAGCCCTTGTCGGTCACGCCGATCACCCCCTGCAGGGTGTCGTACGGCGCGCCCACCGCC
The DNA here is from genome assembly GCA_020860545.1 of Oscillospiraceae bacterium. GTDB lineage: Bacteria > Bacillota > Clostridia > Oscillospirales > Oscillospiraceae > JAJQEJ01. The sequence continues at coordinate 2,086 of JAJBUC010000116.1, forward strand.
GAGACCAGCGTCTGCCCCGGCCGGAGCGCGCCGAACAGGGCGCAGGTGATGGCGTGCGTGCCGTTTACAAACCCGATGCGCACGAGCGCGTCCTCCGTGCCGAAGACGGCGGCGTAGATCTCCTCGAGCTTGTCGCGGCCCACGTCGTCGTAGCCGTAGCCGGTCGTCCCGGCGAAATAGCCCTCCGCCACCCGGTGCCGCCGGAAGGCGTCCAGCACCTTGGCGGTATTCTCCTCCGCGATGGCGTCAATGCCCGCGAACTGCCCCTGCATCTCCTGCTGCGCCTGCCGGGCGAGCGCCGTGACCTGCGTACTGATTTCAAAAGCCATGTGCGCCTAACCCTCCAATGGCGCGCGGGCAAACTCCGCGATCAGCGCCGCCGCCGCCGCAACGTCCCGCCGGTCGGCAAGCTCGGTGGGGGAGTGGATGTAGCGGCAGGGGATGGAAATGCCGCCCGTCGTCACGCCCGCGCGCACCTGGTGCATGGCCCCCGCGTCGGTGCCGCCGCTGCGCATGATATCCCGCTGCGCCGCGATGCCGTGCTCCGCCGCGAGCGCTTCGAGCCGCGCGACCACCGCCGGGTGGCAGATCACCGAGCGGTCCATCACTTTGATGCCCGCGCCCCTGCCGGTGACGGCGCTCGCTGTGTGCTTTGCGCCGGGCACATCGTCGCAGGCGGTCACGTCGACGGCAATGGCGTAGTCGGGGTCGATGCCGAAAGCGGCGGTCCGCGCGCCGCGCAGGCCCAGCTCCTCCTGCGCGGTGAAGACGAAATAGAGGTCGTTTTCGTGCCGCGTGACGGCTTCCATCGCCATCAGCAGCGCCGCGCAGGAGACGCGGTTGTCGAGATAGGGCGAGACAATTTTATGCGCTCCCGCCGCAAAGACGGGCGCGTCGTAGACGGCGGTGTCGCCGAGGGACACCATGCCCTCCGCCTCCGCCCGGTCCGCCGCGCCGATGTCGATATACAGGTCGTCCGGCGTCAGTACCTTGTGCGTAACGCCCTGCTCGGCGGCGACAAGCCCTTTGATGCCGCTGCGAAAGCGCACGGGGGTGTGCAGCGCGCCGCCGGGGGTGATCCCGCCGAGCCTGCCGAAGCGCAAAAACCCTTTGTCCTCAATATGCGTCACGATCAGGCCCACGCTGTCCATGTGGGCGGCAAAGAGCACCTTCGGCCCGGGGCCCGCTTTATGCGCGATGAGATTGCCGAGCGTATCCACGCGGCAGTCATCCACATACGGCGCGCAGAGGCGCGTCAGAGCTTCGGCGACCTCCCCCTCGTCCCCCGACGGGCCGTGGCAGGCGTTGAGGGTTTGGAGCGTTGTGATCAGTTCCATTCTGTCTCCTCCTTTTCCGCGACGGCGGCGATGAAGTGCCGCGCGAGGCGCAGCATCGGGTCAAAGTCGCGGACGCTCGCCACGCTCGCCGGGGCGTGCAGATAGCGCACCGCCGCGCTCAGGACCGCCGTGCGCACTCCGTCCTTGGTGCGCTGGATGGCGGCGGCGTCGTTCCCGCCCGCGATATAGTGCTTGGTCTGCCACGGGATGTCGTGTGCCCGCGCCAGTGTGCGCAGCAGCTCGTAGAGCCCCCGGTCGGCCACCGAGCCGCCGTCCATGAACGGCACCACCGGCCCGCCGCCCGGTACGCAGACGCGCTTATGGCCCTGCATGTCGGGCAGATCCGCCGCCGTCGTGGTCTCGAGCACCAGCGCGATCTTCGGCGTGACGGAAAACGCCGCTCCGAACGCGCCGCGCGTCCCGACCTCCTCCTGCACCGTAAAGGCGAAGGTGCAGTCCATCTCCAGCGGCTGCTCCATGAGCCGCATCATCACGGCGCAGCCGATGCGGTCGTCTAGGGCCTTGGCCTTCAGGAGCCCGTCGCCGAACTCCACCGCGTCGCTGTCGAACGCCGCGTAGTCGCCGGGCGAAACCAGCGCCTCCGCCTCCGCCTTGTTGGTACAGCCGATGTCGATATAAAACTGCTCCAGCCGGGGTACGGTTTTCTCCTCCTCCGCGCTCACGAGGTGGTAGGCCTTAAGGCCGATGACGCCGGCGATACCCGCCGCGCCCACGCGCACCCGCTTGCCGATGAGCACGCGGCGGTCAATGCCGCCCACCGTCTCAAATTTCAGGCACCCATCCTCGCAGAGTTCGCGGATGATCAGCCCCACCTCGTCCATATGCGCGGCGAGCAGGAGGGTATTGCCCGCAGGGCGCTTGCCGCGCTTGAAGGCGATGAGGTTGCCCATCGCGTCCACGCGCACGTCGTCGGCAAAGGGGGTGATGCGCGCGCGGATATAGTCGCGCACCGGGCCTTCAAAGCTCGACACGCCGGGCAGGGCGCAGAGCGCCTTGATCAGATTCAGCAAGGTGTTTCCCCCTCCTCTCCGAGCGACAGCGTGAAGGCGGCGAGCAGCTGCGCAAGCTGCTCCAGGTCTGCTAAGTCCAGCGTCTCCACCGGGCTGTGCATGTACTTGAGCGGCAGGGAGAGGACCGCCGTCGCGACGCCCTCGCGGCTGATCTGCATGTGCCAGCCGTTGGTGCCGCTGCTCCCGCCCATGACCTCCAGCTGGTACGGGATGCCCTTCTCCCGCGCCGTCTGCCGGAGGCGCTCGGTCATCCAGCGCGTCATATTCGGTCCGACACCGATGGCGGGCCCGCCGCCGACCGGGAAGGTCCGGTGCTTGGGCGCGTCGGGCGTCGCGCCGTGGGTGACGTCCACCGCGACGCACCAGTCCGGCCGTACCGCAAAGGTGCCCGCCTTGGCCCCCGCGCCGGAGATCTCCTCGCGCGTGCTGCCCATCACATAGAGGTCCACGTCCAGCGGCCGGTTTTGCAGCAGCTCCAGCGTCCGCACGAGGGCCGCAAAGCAGGAGCGGTCGTCCATCGCCTTTCCGCAGAGCTGGCCCGCGCCGAGGGGCGTGCAGGGGGCGCGGAACACCACAGGCGTCCCGATGGGGACGGCCCGCTCCGCCTCCTCCTGCGTCATGCCGATGTCGATGTAGAGGTCGTCCATCGCCGTGGCGGACTTGGCGCTCTGCGCCGTCTGCACATGCGGGGGGAGGCAGGCCACCACGCCGAACAGCGGCGTCGGCGTCAGAATCGTCAGCTCGCGGTTCGGGAGCATCCGGGGATCCACCCCGCCGAGCTGGGTAAAGCGCAAAAAACCCTCCACCACGCCGGTCACGATCAGGCCGATCTCGTCGAGATGGGCGTCGAGCAGCAGCCGCTTCGCCCCCGCTTTTCCGCACCGGCGCACGCCGATGACGCTGCCCATGCGGTCGATGGATACCTCGTCCATCAGGGGGAGCAGCATCGCCTGCGCTGCGCGCGCCGCGGGGGTTTCGAACCCGGAGGGCGCGTTGATCCGGCTTAAATATGTCAGTCGTTCTTTACTGTCCAATGGAAGATGACTCCTCTCCTTGACTTCTTCATGAAGGGGGTTCCCCCTGCCCTTGAGAGGGCGTGCCCCTGTTTTTTCGCTTACTCAGCGGGAGGCAGGGCTCCGCCCTGCACCCTTTTTA
>JAJBUC010000128.1 GCA_020860545.1 Oscillospiraceae bacterium
CGATACTGCCCGGACCGATAGGCTGAATGGTCATAAAGTGGCCTCCTCACATTGCATTCAAGAGCATTAAAGAAACTTGCATTCTATTATAATGCAGACGCTGGCTTTTTGATATCTGTAATGATTACCGGGATTGGAAAACTTGATAGTAGCGCATCGGGAGGAATTATGGTACAATAGAAATAATTTTGTAGGATCATTCGGCTCATTTTTTCTGGGAGGTAGGCCATATTGCGTAAACGGATTCTGATCGTGGAGGATGAAAAGAACATCGTGGATATCCTCACGTTTAATCTGGAAAAAGAGGGATACGAGATACTGGTGGCGTATGACGGCGATGCGGGGCTGCAGACCGCGCTCGCGGAAAACCCGGATTTGATTCTGCTGGACATCATGCTGCCGGGCAGGAACGGCTTTGATGTGTGCCGGGCCCTGCGCGCGCAGAATAACTGCACGCCCGTCATCATGCTTACAGCGCGGGAGGAGGAGACCGACAAGGTTTTTGGTCTGGAAGTCGGTGCGGACGACTACATGACAAAGCCCTTTTCCATGCGGGAGTTGTTGGCGCGGGTGAAGGCGAATATCCGCCGCAACGGCATGGTGGAGAGCGCTGCGCCGCCTGCAGATGGAGGGACGCCGGAGCGGCAGGTTTTGGGGCGGTTCCTCTTTGATTCCTCCCTGATGATGGTGTATAAGGATGACAAGGCACTGGACCTCACGCAGCGGGAGTATGAGCTGCTGTACTTCCTCAGCGCGTCGCCGGGGAAGGTCTTTTCCCGTGAGGTGCTGATGGAGCGGGTATGGAATTACGAGGGCTACGTCGGCGATGTCCGGGCGGTCGACGTCGCGGTGCGGCGTCTGCGTGAGAAGGTCGAGGACGACCCCGCCCAGCCGCAGTTTATTCTCACGCGGCGCGGGATGGGGTACCTGTTTCAAGCATAAGCGACAGCTGGCGCGGAAGGGAGTTACGGGAGAGTGTTTCGCAGTTTACATATGAAGCTGATGCTCATTATGACGTTGCTGATTGTCTCGCTGATGGTCGTTGTAGGGGCGTTTCTGATCAACTCCGTGGTGGGGTACTATTTAAACGTGTTTCACACGCAGATGTCGGAGGCCTTTACCGACGTCACGTTTATCACCGACCTGAGCACCGCGGAGGAGGGGGAGGAGGACGGCGCGCAGATGCTTGCGGGCGTGCTCTATTCCTACACCCGCACGCTGGGCGTGGATAACCGCAGCCGCTGGTACTACGTGCTCGACGGGAAGGACGGCGTGTGCCTCGCCTCCTCCGACGAGGAGAGCGAATACATTGGGAAAGTAATGGGGATTACGCCGAATCTTTCCACTGCACTGAGCGGAGAGTCCGGCACAGAGAGCGATCCATCCGCATCGTACATGGATATGGCGTTTGTGATTACGCGGGGGAGCACCCCGTATATTGTCTACATTGTGGACAGCAAGGAGACGGTTAACAGTCTGAATCAGGAGTTTATCACGCTCATTATGGCTGCGCTGCTGTTTGGAGTTGCCATATCGGTGCTGTTGTCCTTTTTGCTCTCCAAAACACTCACCACGCCCATTGAGCGCCTGACTGAGGGGGCCGAGCGGGTGGCGGGGGGTGATTTCTCCCACAAGCTGGAGGTATCGGCAAAGGACGAGATTGGGGTGCTCACGAAGACGTTTAACTCCATGGCACAGCGCCTGCAGGAGACGCTGCGCAAGGAGGAGAACGAGCGCAACAAGCTCAATACCCTTTTCCTGCATATGAAGGACGGCGTGGTTGCCTTCTCCCGTGACGGCGTGGTCATCCACGCAAACCCAGCGGCGGAGGGGATGCTCGGCCGGAAAATACCCATAGGCGGGACGGAGAATTACGACACGCTCTTTGGCGATATCGCCCCTTTTCAGAGTGTGCTGGATGTCGTGCAGCCGGAGTACCTGGACGGAAGGAAAGAGGTGGACGGGCGCAGTCTGGAGCTTATCATGGTTCCGTTTGACAAGGAGCGCCTGGGCGGCGTGATGGCAGTCATCCACGATGTGACTGAGCAGTACAAGACAGAAAATATGCGGCGGGAATTCGTCGCAAACGTCTCCCACGAGCTGCGCACACCGCTGACAAACATCCGCTCCTATGCCGAGACCCTTGCCGAAAACAGCGGTGCGCTGCCGCGCGAGACGGAGCAGAGCTTTCTCGGCGTCATTCTCAACGAGTCCGACCGCATGACCAGCATTGTGCAGGACCTGCTCACACTCTCCCGTTTTGATTCGGGATACAGCGAGCTCCAGCTCGGTCGCTTCTCCTTCGCCGATGCGGTGCGGGACGTCTACAAGGCGACACTGCTGGAGATGCAGCGGCATGGGCACACGATGACGCTGGAATACGAGGATAACATGCCGGATATCATAGGCGACCGGGAGCGGATTGTGCAGGTGATGGTGAATGTGGTTTCCAACGCGATGAAATACACGCCCGACGGTGGGAAAATTGAGCTCAAGGTCGGCCACCGTGAAGAATGGGTCTGGATGATGGTTTCCGACAACGGGATCGGCATCCCTGCGGAGGACCGCGAGCGGATTTTCGACCGCTTCTACCGTGTAGACAAGGCGCGCTCGCGGCAGTCAGGCGGGACGGGGCTGGGCCTCTCCATCGCCAAGGAAATTATCGACCGGCATCAGGGGATTCTTGAATTGGTGGATAAGCCGGAGCCGGGACTGTGCATCCGGCTTCAACTGCTGATAGAAGGGCCGCGCAATGATGAACAGGATTAAATCACATTCCGGGCCCGCGTGGCGTGGCAGGGCACTGGAGTGGGGCAAGAACGCCGTGATTATCCTGCTGGTGGCATCCGCCGTGTACCTCACGACGCGGGTCGGAATCTTCGACGGCGGGCGCGGCGGGGATACACTGCTGCAGGGCATATCGCAGTTTTTTTCCAGGCAGGAGCAGACGAACTCGGCGGCGGGGGGGCGCACCGACGCTGCCGCTGCAGTCTGCCCCGTGGCGATTGCTGTGAACACTGCGGAAGGCCGTTACGGTGCGCGCTATGACACGGAAGCGCGCAGTAGCTTCTTTACCCGTTTTCGCGAGCTGCTGCAGGGGGCGTTCTCCACGGTACAAAGCGAGACGGAAATCACAGAGGAGGCGTGGCGCGCCGCGCTGGAGCGGCAGGGAGTCTACACGCAGCTTTTGGAGGCGATACCGCTCGATGCCCTTTCCATCTGGCTGGAGGCCGAGGACGACGGCGTTTTTCTACAGGGCGAGACGAGGCGGTTTGTGCTTGCGCGCGACGAGACAAAGGATACCGTCTGCCTTTACTATTGTAATGATATGAATGGCCTGTATTATGCCTATGAGACGGGCCTTTCATATTCCGGCCACATGGAAAATCTGCTTGCCGCCTACACCCCCAACGGCGCATCGTTTGTCTACGAATTCGGTGCCGACGCGGAGTACAGCGCGCTCAACCCTTATGTACTGCTTACGCCCGAGACGGTGATGCCGCATATTTATAGCAGCAGCATTCCGCTGAATCTGGAGGACGAAGACCAGATCAGGCAGCTCCAGCGCGCGTTGCAGTTTCAGCCGCAGGTGAGCGCGGAGTATACCGTGCAAAACGGCATAGTGGTGCGCGACGGGGCGGATGCGTTGCGCTTTGGCGCGGACGGAATGGTCACCTTCACAAGCGGTGAGGAGGAGACGCGCTATCCGCTGGAGGGCAACGGGTATGCTGATCTGGTCGAGCACACCTATGCGCTGGCGCAGAAGACTGTGGGCGTGCAAGGCGGCGCGGCGGCGCTCTATCTCATCGGTGTGGAGGAGCGCGTGCCGGGTCAATATGAGGTGCGCTACGGCTACGTCATCGACGGCGTACCGGTGTACTTTGCAGATGGCGGGGACGCTGCGCGCTTTTCCATTCAGGACGGGAGAATTATTTCGTATACACTCCGCTTCCGCGCCTATGAGGACACCGGCGAAACGACGGTGGTGATGCGGGAGGAACAGGCGGCGGCGGCGATGCGCGCGCTGAACCAAGAGGGAAAAGAGCTGGTGCTCTCGTATGACGACAGCAGCACCGGTACGACGAACGCGGGCTGGGTCGCGCAATAATACAATTTCGTATAACGCGGATAGGATTTACGGTATGGAATGGTCAAAACTCAAATCAATCATCATCGTCATGCTGCTTCTGGTCAATGCGTTTCTGCTAGTGCTGGTGATGCAGCGGGAGGGCTCTGAGATCCAGCATGCGGAGGTAAGCAAACAGCAGGTTATTGCGCTCTTAGAAGAAAATGGAATATCCTTCCGCCCCGAAAACCTGCCCGCGGATATCTCCTTTTCCATGCTGGAGATTACCCGTGTGCGTGACAGGGAGGATGCGATGGCGCAGAGTCTTTTGGGCGATGCGGTAAAACAGGATAACATGAGCGGAATCAGCGCAAGCTATCTCAGTGACGCGGGAAGCGCGGATTTTTTTAGTACTGGAAAATTTTCCCTTACCTTTTCCGCCGAAGGAGCGCCGCTGGACGGTATGACGACCGAGGCGCATGCGGCACTGTGCCTGGAGAAGCTGGGTATTGCTGCGACGCTGGAGCGGACAGCACAGACAGCGGAGATCACGGAACTGACTTACTGCCAGACCTGGAATGGCGTTCCTGTTTATTCTAACCGCATTGTGTTCCGCTATGATGACCACCAGCTGGAGAGCATTGACGGCACATATCTCGATGGCGTCCCGTCGCAGACGGGGAACAGCGTATCCATGTCCGCCGCGACGGCGCTCGTCACATTTTTTGCCGGTATTAACAGCGGCGCGGTCAGTGTCTGCGCTGAGATACAGACCATGTCGAGCGGCTATCTGGCACAGTCTGCCCAGCCGAACACGCTGGTACCTGCATGGCGTATTGTCACCGATACGGGAGATTATTATGTCAGTACAGAAAGCAGCGAGATCACAATGATTCTATAACGGAAAGGGCTGTCAATTGTTATTTCGGAAAGAATTGGCGGCTGATTTTTCGCATAGAATGTTTTGCACAGGCAATGCTAGGTCTGGATTCTTTAATCCACACATTTTGATCAATTCAAAGGAGATGTAAGATTATGTCTACTAGCAATCAGCCTGTAGTGCCCAACGCTCGTGAGGCGCTTGACAAGTTTAAGATGGAAGCTGCCAACGAGGTTGGCGTGAACCTGAAGCAGGGCTATAACGGCGACCTGACTTCCCGCGAGGCGGGTTCTGTCGGCGGCCAGATGGTCAAGAAAATGATTCAGGCTTACGAGAACGGCATGAAGTAAGACCGACGAAACGGTCTGTGGGGCTGTCTCAGCAAACAGCGCCAAAAAAAGACGCGAGCCGTCCGAGGAGGACAGCTCGCGCCTTTTGT
>JAJBUC010000025.1 GCA_020860545.1 Oscillospiraceae bacterium
CGTCCCCCGTAAAGGGTGCAGGGCGGAGCCCTGCCGCCCGCTGCGCAGGCGAAAAAACAAGGACAAGCCCGCAAAGGGCAAGGGGTACCCCCTATGACATACGGACAAGCCACAGGGCATAGATTTAAAAATAAAATAAAATAAAATGGCGATTGAGAGGTAAGCGTATGACCATTGATCTGGAAAAATACCAGGCACCGATGCCCTATCCAAAGGTAAAAAACCTCCAGCCGGAGAAACACCTGACCGCGCTGCTGCAATGCGGCTACAGCGGCGAGTGCTCGGAGCTCACCACCCTGCTGCAATACGCCCAGCACAGCCTGCGCTGCAAGCGGCGCTTCGGTGAAATTTCCCACGTGCTGCGGGGCATCTTTTATGTGGAGACCTACCACATGGAGCTGCTCGGCAAGTGCATCACGAGGCTGGGCGGCGAGGCGCAATACCTCATCTGCCTGCAGGAGCATGAAATTTTCTGGCAGGCGTCGCTGGTGGAATACTCCGGCTCCGCGTCGGAGATGCTTCTGGCGGACATCCGGGCGGAAAAGGGGGCGGTGGAATACTATGAGAGCACCGCCGAGCAGGTCGAACAGCCCGAGCTGAAGGCGCTCCTGCTGCGTCTGGCGGAGGATGAAAAGCTCCATATCCGCATCCTGACCGACCTGTACCGGAAATATTTTTGTTAAGCCTGACGATTTGACAACCAGGGGGAAATTCGATAGAATGCAGGTACAACGAAGGAGACGGAGCGGAGGTGTCCCGATATGCGCCTTGCCACAAGCGCACAGATGCGCACGATGGACCGGGTGACCATAGAGCAGCGCGGCGTGCCGTCCGCGCTGCTGATGGAGCGCGCCGCCGCGGCGTTGGCGGCGGAAGCGGAAAAGATGCTGCCTGCGGGCGCGGGCGCGGTCAAGCGCGCGGCGGTCTTTTGCGGCGCGGGCAACAACGGCGGCGACGGGGTGGCCGCGGCGCGCCTGCTGCGCGCAGCGGGCTGGCAGGTGGACGCCTGTCTCGTGGGACAACGCGAAAAGATGAGCGCCGACTGCGCGGAGATGGAGCGCAGGCTTATCGCAGGCGGTGGCAAGCTGATCTCCTTTACAGAGAATTTCGCGGAAATGGAGCGCTGCGCGATGGCGGCGGACGTCATTGTGGACGCGCTTTTTGGCATTGGGCTCAATGCCGCCATACGGGGCGCGGGGGCCGAGGCGGTGGCGCTCATGAACCGCGCGCCCGCGCCCGTGCTGTCGGCCGATATCGCGAGCGGGATTTCCGCCGATACGGGCGAGGCGTTCGGGGATGCCGTGTTTGCCGACCGGACGGTCACCTTCACCCTGCCCAAGGCGGGCCACTTTGTGGGCGACGGCGCGCTGCACAGCGGGACGGTGGTGGTCGCCGGGATTGGCATCCCGCAGGAGCTGGTGGACGGGGAGGACTATCCCGTCCGGGTGACGGAGCCGGATGAGATCCGCCTGCCGCGCAGGGCGCGGGACAGCCACAAGGGCGATTACGGCAGGGTCTATATTCTGGGCGGGAGCACCGGCTACGCGGGCGCGCCCGTATTGGCGGCAAGCGCCGCCGCCCGCACCGGCGCGGGGTTGATTACGGTCGGCACGCCGCGCGCGGTGTGGGGGATTGTCGCCGGAAAGCTGCTCGAGCCGATGCCCCACCCTCTGCCGGACAACGGAGCGGGACAAGTTGTCACGGCGGCGCTGGAGCCGGTTTTGGCGCATCTCGGGCACAGCGACGCGTGCCTCGTCGGCCCCGGCCTCGGCAGGGGGGAGGAGACCGCCGTGCTGGTGCGCCGCCTGCTGGCGCAGGGGAACATCCCCGTGGTTCTGGACGCCGACGGCATAAACGCGCTGGAGGGGCATATAGATGTTTTGGACGGGCGGCGGGACAGCCTGACGGTGCTGACGCCGCACGACGGCGAGTTTGCGCGGCTGACCGGCGCACCGCCGGGCAAAGACCGGCTGGGCGCGGCGCGCGCGTTTGCCCGCGCGCACGGGTGCGTCCTGGTGCTCAAGGGGTTTCGCACCGTCACCGCGTTCCCGGACGGCACCGCTGCCGTGAACACCACGGGCAATCCCGGCATGGCGACGGGGGGGAGCGGCGATGTGCTGGCGGGTATCATCCTGTCCCTGCTGGGGCAGGGCATTCCGCCCGCGCAGGCGGTACCGGCGGCGGTGTACCTGCACGGGAAGGCGGGGGACAGCTGCGCGCGCGTTTTGGGGGAATACGGCATGCTTCCGTCGGATATCATCCGGCGGCTGCCGTTTGAATTAATCAGTGAATAGGGGGCGTGTGTATGCGCGGGGTGCGGCTGGCCGCACCAATGATAATACTTGCCATGCTGCTGGGGGGCTGCGCCCTGCAGGGCGGCGGGCAGGCGGAGGAACTCGTCGCGCAGATTCAAAAGAGCTACCGGGAGATGGACGTCTGCACGGCGGAGCTGACGGTGGTCGCCGACTACGGCCGGCGCGTTTACGAATACACCCTGCAGGCGAGCTATGAAAAGGAGAAGGAGACGACCCTCACCGTGACGCAGCCGGAGAATATCGCCGGTGTGACGGCGCACATCCGGGACGGCCAGACCGCGCTGGAGTATGACGGGGCGTATCTGGAGACCGGGGCGCTGTCGGAGACGGGACTCAGCCCAATCGACGCGTTTCCCGCCCTGCTCTCCGCCGCGCGGGAGGGCTACATCGCCCATTACAATCTGGAGACGTTAAACGGCGCGCAGGCGCTGCGCGTTCTCTACCGGAATCCAGAGGCGGAGGCGGGTACCGGGCAGGAGGAGACCCTGTGGTATGACCCGGATACGGGCGCCATGCTGCGGGGGGAAATCTCGCTTGACGGCTACACGGTCATCCAGTGTGAGTTTGCCGCCTTTGCGGGGCGGAATACGGAATCCTGAATACAGAAAAAGGACGTTACAAATGAACGATATCTGTGAGCAAAACGAGACGCAGCGCGCATGGGCGGAAATCCATCTGGAGCATCTGGCGCACAACTACCGCGCCCTGCGCGCCTGCGCGCCGGAGGGCTGCCGCTTTCTGGCACCGGTCAAGGCCAACGCCTACGGGCACGGCGTCATCCCGGTGGCACAGCAGCTTGCGGCGCTGGGGGCGGACTATCTGGCGGTGGCGTGCCTCACGGAGGCGCAGGCGCTGCGCGCGGCGGGCATCCGCGCGCCCATTCTCATTCTAGGCTACACCGACCCGGCGCAGGTGCCCGCGCTCCTCGCGGGCGGCATCACCCAGACGGTGATCTCGCCCGCGCACGCCGCGGCGCTCTCCCGGGCGGCGGGGCAGGCGGGCGGCGTACTCCGGGTGCACTGCAAGGCGGATACGGGCATGACCCGGCTCGGCTTTTTTTGCGGCACGGAGGAGGCGGCGGCGCGGGCGGCGGCGGACCTTGCCGGTGTGTGCGCGCTGCCGGGGCTGGAGGTGGAGGGGATTTTTACCCATTTCGCCGACGCCGACGGCAGTGAACGCTACACGATGGAGCAGTTCAGCCGTTTTTTGGCCCTGCGGGAAGCCCTGCGGGCGCGGGGGCTGACCGGTCAAATTTGGCATTGCGCCGCCAGCGCGGCTGTGTTAAAATACCCCTGTACACATCTGGATATGATCCGGCCCGGGATTGCCCTCTACGGCCATTTCCCCGCGCCGGATATGGAACACCTTCTGCCGGAAGGGCTGCGGCCCGTTATGACGCTCAAGGCCCGCGTGGCCGACGTGCGGGAGATTCCCGCGGGCGTCCCCGTGAGCTACGGGCGCACCCACACCCTTGCGCGCGCGAGCCGTCTCGCCGTGCTCACCATCGGCTATGCCGACGGGCTGCCCCGCCTCTGCTCGAACCGGCTCTCCGTCGCGCTCGGCGGCGGCATGGCGCGGATTGCAGGGCGCGTGTGCATGGATATGTGCATGGTGGATGTGACCGACCTGCCCGGTGTCCGGGCGGGGGATGCGGCGGAGATCTATGGCGCGCACGCCCCCGTGGAGCGCGCTGCGGAGATCGTGGATACCATTTCTTACGAGCTTCTCTGCGCCGTGTCGGCCCGCGTACCGCGGGTGATTGCGCGGCAGGACTGAGGTACACCATTCTCCCCGATACCGCATAGACTGGCACGGGGAGAATACGTTGAAAGCCGAAAGCGGAGTTATATGATCATCCTGTTTTTTACAGGTGTACGTATAATTTCCGCTGTCCCGTGGGAAAATTATAGTGACCTGCGTTTGACCCGGACTGTTTGGGTGACATAGGAAACTATAGACCGCGGAGAGTGAGCTTTTGTGGATAACAGCGTGAAACGAGGAGATATATTCTATGCGGATTTGAGCCCGGTGGTTGGCAGTGAGCAGGGCGGCGTCCGGCCGGTGCTGATCGTGCAGAACTATACCGGCAACCGCCACAGCCCCACCGTCATTGCGGCTGCCATCACGTCACAGACTGCGAAGGCGCGTCTGCCGACCCACATTGAGCTTTCCGCCAAAACGTATGGATTGCCGAAGGACTCCGTGGTACTTCTGGAGCAGATACGCACACTGGATAAGCGGCGTCTGAGGGGTCATATGGGAAAGCTGGATGACGCACTCATGGAACGGGTAGATTCGGCCATCGCCGTGAGCTTTGGTCTGCATAATGAGAGATTGGTGTAATGCAAGCGGGCGGGCGTGGTTTGCAAGGATCACGCCCGCACCATTTAGAACTGGAGGCGCTACATATGATAACAAAAAAACAGCTGGCGGGGCGTGTGCTGGTCGCCGGGGTGATCATCGCGGGACTGGGCGGCGTGGTCTTTGCGGCAGGGCAGCAGGGTACGGAGAGCGACCCGCTTGTGACGCTGAGCTATCTCAACGACAAGACCACGCCCGATATCCTCGCCCAGGTGGATACGAAGCTCTCTGACCGCGAGAGCCAGCTCAAGACGCAGCTGCAGTCGGTGGAGAGCGATTTGAGCAAGCAGGTGTCGGACAAGGTGTCGGAGAATACTGCGGCGGGGGGGACCGTGACCGCCGCCTACAGTGTTGTGACGCTCAAGGCCGGACAGACCCTGACCGCCGGCGCGGGCTGTGAGCTGCTCCTGCGCAGCGGCTCCGCCGTGTGCGTCGCGAGTACCGCGCCGGGACTTGTGGATATGACGGGGGGCGCAACCCTTGCAGGCGGCGGCGCGCTTCAGGTAAACCACCTCTATCTCGCCACAGAGGGCGGGCACGGCGTGAAGGCGTCCGGTGCCGTTACGCTCATGGTGCGCGGGGATTATCAGATCGCATAATAGAAAGGAGGCTGTAGACGGTTTGTCTGCAGCCTCCGCTTTTTGCAGGCCTGTGCTCCTTGCCGG
>JAJBUC010000095.1 GCA_020860545.1 Oscillospiraceae bacterium
AACCATTGACACACGGGGTTAGCAATGGTAAACTGTAGTCATGATAACGGCAACTGCGGTTGCCTGTTCGGCGCGATAAATGTTAGGATAGGCTAACTTACATGAGCAAGGAGGGATAGGCGATGTTGTTGACGATGATGCAGGCCGGGTCAGAAGGTGTCGTGCAAAAAATCGGCGGCAAGGATGAAACCAGGCGTTTTCTGGAGAGTCTGGGATTTGTGGAGGGCGGCAGGGTCAGAGTCGTCAGCGAGTTTAGCGGCAATTTGATTGTCAACATCAAGGAGACGCGCGTTGCGCTCAGTAAGACAATGGCCAATCGCATTCATGTTGCCTGACGGAAACGAGGACAGCTCTAATCTCGTTGGCATTTTAGGAGAGGATGAAGTTATGAAAACCTTAAAAAATGTTGCCTGTGGCGAGACGGTCACGGTGACGAAGCTGGAGGGCGAGGGTGCAGTCCGCCGCCGGATTATGGACATGGGAATCACCAAGGGTGCGTCGGTCTATGTGCGCAAGGTAGCGCCGCTGGGCGATCCGATTGAGGTGACGGTGCGTGGCTATGAGCTTTCCATACGTAAAGCCGATGCAGATTTTGTGCTTGTACAGTGATGGCGGAGTCTCAAAATGCATATGCATATGCATATATTATGTTGTGTACGGAAGTTAGCTAAAGCTAACCTGTAAGGATAGGGAAGGAATGGTCAAACATTATGTCGATTAAAATCGCGCTTGCCGGGAACCCAAACTCCGGCAAGACAACCATGTTTAACGCGCTCACCGGAAACAACCAGTATGTTGGAAACTGGCCGGGCGTTACCGTGGAAAAAAAAGAAGGAAAATTAAAGGGGCACAAGGACGTTATCATCACCGACCTGCCCGGCGTCTACTCGCTCTCTCCATATACGCTCGAGGAAGTGATTGCGCGTAATTACCTCCTTACGGAGCGCCCGGACGCCATTTTGAATCTGGTAGACGGCTCTAATATGGAGCGCAATCTCTACCTGACAACCCAGCTTCTGGAGCTTGGCATCCCCGTTGTGGTCGCCGTCAATATGATGGACATTGTACATAAGCGCGGGGATAAGATTGATATCAAAAAGATTTCTGCCGCGCTTGGCTGTACGGTTGTGGAGACAGCCGCCATACGCGGAGAGGGCTGTATTGCGGCGGCGGAACGTGCCATTGAGGAGGCAAAGGCGGGACATGCCGCAGTGCCGAAGCATGCATTCCCCGATGCCGTTGAAATTGCGCTTGCGGAAATCAGCGAGCTCATCAAAGACGCCGTGCCCCAGCAGACCAACCGCTGGCACGCCATCAAGCTCTTTGAGCGGGACGAAAAGGTGCAGGAGCAGCTCAAGCTGCCTGTCGAGACGCAGCGCAAGGTGGACGCGCTGGTGTCCGCCTGTGAGGATAGTGAGGACGACGACGCGGAGTCCATCATCACCAACGCCCGCTACGAGTATATCAGCAGTGTTATGCAGGGCAACGTGAAGCGGGCAAAGACAGGGCTTTCCGTCTCGGATAAGATTGACCGCATTGTCACAAACCGCATTCTGGCATTACCTATCTTCATCGGGGTGATGTTTCTGGTCTACTTCATTTCGGTCAGCACGGTCGGGGCTATTTTGACCGACTTTACAAACGACACGCTCTTTGGCGAGTGGGTCGGCCCCGGCGTGGAGACCTTCCTGGAGAATATTGGCTGTTCCGATGTGCTCAGCGGCCTGATTGTGGACGGCATTGTCGGCGGCGTCGGCGCGGTGCTCGGCTTTGTGCCGCAGATGCTGGTACTGTTTTTCCTCCTGTGTCTCCTGGAGGACTGCGGCTACATGGCGCGCGTTGCGTTTATTATGGACCGCATTTTCCGCCGTTTTGGGCTTTCCGGAAAGTCCTTCATCCCGCTGCTCATTGGCTCGGGGTGCAGCGTTCCGGGTATCATGGCCTCGCGCACCATTGAGCAGGAGCGCGACCGGCGCATGACGATTATGACCACGCACTTTATCCCCTGTGGGGCAAAGCTGCCCATTATCGCGCTCATCGCAGGTTCCTTCTTTGGCGGAGCGTGGTGGGTTGCACCGACGGCTTACTTTATCGGTATCGCCGCTGTTGTCATCTCCGGCATCATCCTCAAGAAGACAAGAATGTTTGCCGGTAAGCCGGCCCCGTTTGTCATGGAGCTTCCGGCGTATCACGGCCCAAAGGCGGGCAACATCCTGCGCGGTACATGGGAGCGCGGCTGGTCCTTCATCAAGCGTGCCGGGACTGTCATCCTCCTTGCATCCATTGCGGTGTGGTTCCTGTGCAGCTTCGGCATCGTGGAAGGGCACTTCATCCTGCTCAATGAGGAGAATATCGCGGCCATTAACCCCATGCTGCTAGATGACGCCACCGAATTTATGGACCTGTCGATTCTAGCAAATATCGGCTCTGCCATCGCCGTGATTTTCAGGCCTCTCGGCTTTGGGAACTGGCAGGCGTCCGTCGCGACCGTGCTTGGACTGGTCGCAAAGGAAGAGGTCGTCGGTGTGTTCGGTACCCTCTTCAGCGTCAGCGGCGACGCACTGGAAATGGTGGATGAGGGCGCGTTTGAAGGGTTGGCACCCATCGCAGCTGCATTTGGCGGCTCCGCCATCGCGGCGTTCTCCTTCCTCATCTTTAACCTGCTGTGTGTTCCCTGTTTCGCGGCGGTCGGCGCTATCCGGCGTGAGATGAACAACGCCAAATGGACGTGGTTTGCCATTGCCTATCAGTGCGTGTTCGCCTATGCCATTTCGCTCATGTTTTATCACTTCGCCATGCTGTTCACCGCAGGCGTCTTTGGTGTCGGGACGGTGGTCGCCATCATTATACTCGCGGTCATGATCTGGCTGCTCTTCCGCAAAGGCTACCGGGAAGAGGCGCATACCCTGCGCTCTGTCGACGCCGTGCACGCATAATTCATTATACAGATTGGAGGCGAGGGCTATGCCCAGCCTTGGTACCATCATCATTGGTATTATTCTGATTGCCGTTGTCGCGCTGGTGGTACGCTACCAGTGGAAGATACGCAAAACAGGCGGCTGCTCCGCCTGCCCCGGCGGATGCGCCGGGTGCGGGCATGACGGCGGCCACTGTTCCAGCAAGGAAAACGACGTATAGGCGTAGGACACAAAATAACCCCCGCAAACCGACGCACGTATGTGCAACCGGTTTGCGGGGGTTTTAATTTGATTCTATTTCCGTCCGCCTTTGCGGGAACCTCTGCGCTCCGACTGGCGCAGCTCGGAGAGCTTGTTGTCGGACGATGTCATAAACTGCTTGAGCTTATCCTCGAAATTAGCAGGTGGCGGTGCCTTGCGCGGCCCGCTGAACCCGGCGTTGTGCCGCGGCTCGGAAGACCTGTTCTGTCCGGCTGGACGTGGTGGTGGCTCCATTGCTTTTTTAATTGACAGATTAATCCGTCCGCTCTCGTCAATGCCGATTACCTTGACCTTGACCTCCTGCCCCTCCGTAAGATGGCTCTTCACATCGCTGACGTACGAATAAGCGATCTCGGAGATATGCACGAGTCCCGACTTGCCCTCGGGCAGGGAGACAAACGCACCGAATTTTGTAATTCCCGTAACTTTCCCATCCAAAATTGAACCAACACCAAACTCCATATTGACCGATTTATCCTCCTTCAAATTTTAACCAAACGTAGCTATACGCGTCAATCGGTGAAATAGATTACCCGCTCACCAGGCAGGACAAGCCCGAGCTTATCCCTTGCGATGGCCTGCTGCCGCTCGGGGTCGTCTTTGTTTTCCACGGCCTGCGAGAGATCCGCGTTGGTCTGTCGCTGCTCCGTCACCTGCGCCGTGATCTGGTCCAGATCCTCCTGCGCGGTCTGAATCCTGGCGCGCAGGTTGAGCAGCGCCGTCGCCAGCCCGATCAGCAGTACCAGAACCACCAGCTTTGTGAGCAGACTTGCCCTTTTCGTCTTCATCCGCCGGATCACCTCTCCAAGTTTTTCCGTAACGTTTTGCTGCGTCATCCAATTCGTCCGATATTAATCTTATCTTATACCATTTCTTACGATAATGGAAGGATTTTTTTCGATTATTTTTGAAAATTGCGAAGAATGACAGGAGGAGGCGGATCGGCAGGGTGGCAATTTGGAATATTAATGTAATAATATCGGCGATAAAATACCCGACCTTGAGAATGAAGCGGCTGAGCAGCAGAAAATAAATACCGGCACCCGCGAAAACGGCGAGCACCATGTAGATGCGTACCTGCCCGCCCTGTACCGCGAGGGCGTGGTAAAACAGCGCCGCCGTGACAAAGAGCCAAAACAGGATGTCAAGAAAGCCGCCGAGCCCGCGCACCTTGATGCGTACGCGGAGCACGCGAAACAGGTCATAGAGCAGTCCGACGGCACCGCCGAGCAAAGCCGCCTGCCCAAGCGCCGTTGCCTGTTCGGCAATGGATATGCCCATATCAGCGGAACAGGCGGGAGAAGAGGCCGCCGCCGCGCTCATTTTTATTGTCCTCATACGTCAGTGAGATGATGTCGCCGTCCACCTTCAGATCGCCGCCGTCCAGACTGAGTTTTTCGATATGTAAGTCCTCCCCGCGGACAATCAGGGTGCCCTGTGTTGTGTACATGACGATGGTGTTCTCGTCAAAACTCTCCACCTCCTCCACGCCGGAGACGGAGAGGTGCTCCCGCTCCTCCAATACGACATGGTGCGGCACCTCAACGCGCCCGCTTCTGTCCTCATATGCCATGCTCTGTCCCGCCTTTCAAATACGAATCGGTTTCATAGCAGTATATGGGACAGGGTGGGCGGATATTACGTATTTACATGTTTTACCGCCCGGCAGAGCGGTTGGGAAAGGACCGCGACGACCGCAATTTTCACCGCGTCCCACGGCAGATAGACCAGCATGCCGATTTTCACCACTTCCGCAAAGCGCAGCTCCTGTTGCAGATATACGTTCAAAATAGCGTACATGTAAGGCAGGCCGACCGCATACAGCACTACCTCCCCCGCGATGCACGCGAGGACAATGCGTACGATGCCGGTCCCCCCCCGCGTCAGCATTCCAATGAGCCATGCCATGGGGACCAGGGCAATCAGAAAGCCGAAGGACGGCTGGAAGACGTACCCCGGGCCGCCTCCCATGGTGAAGACCGGCAGCCCGATCAGGCCGAGCGCGACATAGATGGCCTGTGATATTGCGCCCCATTTTGCACCGAGCAGTACACCGGCAA
>JAJBUC010000013.1 GCA_020860545.1 Oscillospiraceae bacterium
GCGTTTTGCGCCTATCGGCACAAAAGGGAACGGCGGGACAACAAATTTCCCCCGCCGCTATGAAAACCGTGATTTTTCATAATTGTATGGAATACTTGTACCGACAACCACATCTTCAATCTTTTCGATAATCAGCCAATCGTCCATATTGCCTTGATGGTCAAAATCAAGCGGTTCAATCAGCGTAACATCATTAAAACCCACAAGACACAAACACTTTTTATGCCAACGTGCTTTTTGTTTCGAGGATAACGCCAAACGTGGTTCTTCCAATGCGCTGGTTATTTCATCTTCTGATAGCTTAACAAGATTTTGGACGCTCTCAACGGTAGCTTTTGCAGAAATCTTTGCTGTTCCCTTTTTCATAAAGTAAAGCGTTTCATTCTCAAATACGCGGCTATGTGGGATTTTGCGCCCTGCCGCACCGCGAACAACCATCGTTTTTGAACCATCAAGTATTTTTTCAAGAACCTTTTCTTTATCGTCACAATATACAACGTGTACCATAGTAAGTTCACCTCACAATTTGCTTTCTTGCCCTTGCCTACATTGTAACAGGTAAAGGGCGTTTTTTCAATTATAAAGAAAGGAGAGCACCCCATAGCAATCTACCATACCGCGATATTTACAAGCAATACAAACAGGTGAAGCCGAAAAAACAAAAAGATTTTTACGAAGCGCACCGCGCTGAACTTATCCCCTATGAAGCCGCCCAACGCTATCTAAAAGGCGTTATGAACGGAAAAACCGGCTTGCCTATAAAGGCATGGAAAACGGAGCGCGACAAGCTGAACGCCGACAGAAAACGGCTGAATGGGGAATATGTTTCACTCAAAAATGAAATTGTTGAAGTAGAGAAAATCCGAAAGAATGTTTATGAAATCATGCGTGAGGACACCAAAACGCACAAAGACACACGATATAGAATTGTAAAGTGTAAAAATGGCGCTTGACATCTTGGGGGCACAAGTTTATAATGAATTTGTGCCCCCAAGATAGGTGGTGATTATTATTTCGGCACATAAGAAGCCGGGGCCGAAACCAGAAAAGCCTTTAGATACTCAAATCAAAGTCAGGATTGATAGAGAAACCCTTGAAGAAATTGAGTATTGCAAAGAGAAGCTGAATACAACACGTTCAGATGTTTTGCGAAAAGGTGTTCATTTTCTGTATGACGACCTCAAGAAAAAATGAAGGAAGCGGCGCACTCCAACAAAGAACCACGCCACTTCCCTAGCCGACTATTGCCCGAAAGCAAGAGCGACGTAAATATTATATCATGCGCCGCAAATCCTTTCAAGCAATATCGGAAACGATAAAGAAAGGACGGTTTATAGATGGAAAATATTTTAGAACTACTATATGATATGCCACGCAGTAAAACACATGGGCAAGACTCACCATTTGTAAGAATGGCGCGTATCAAGAACGAGAACATGGAAATGCTCAACGCCACCATGACGGACGAGCAAAAGGAACTGCTGGAAGCGTATTTTAACGCTGATACAAAAATTGAGGGCATGATGGAATTTGACCGTTTTCGTTATGCGTTTCACCTTGGAGCACAGTTGATGGAAGAAATAATTAAGGGCAAGGGGGAAATGCTATGAGCAAATCCTTTATGTACGATTTATATTTCGGTCACTTGGTACCGTGGGAACGCGTACGACCGGGAGACCACAATTATACGCCGATAAACCAAAAAATCAGCGACATTAAAGTGTATTTCCGCGACAAGCTATCAGCCGAAGATAACGAAAAAATTGAGGAAATCGGAAACTTGCGTGCAGACGCATCTATGATTGAAGAAGTACTGATTAGCGATTGATTATTCTATGATTATGGGATAGCCATTTCTGATAGGTCAAATCAACGCTAAATGCCCCCAGTGGAGCAGTGATGAGAATAGACAGTACAGCAACCGTTAAAACGATATTCCCGCAGCTTAATCCCATAGCAAGCGGTATTCCACCAATAGCCGCTTGTACCGTGGCTTTTGGAATGTAGGCAATCATGCAGAATAGCCGTTCTTTATGATTAAGTTCGGTACGGAGCAGACACAAAAACACGCCTGCCATGCGGAACGCCAACACAATGAACAGAAGCACTATCGTTTTTCCGCCGGCGGCAACCGCAAAACGAATATCCTCCGTCGCTCCTACAAGTACGAACAGGAGAATTTCAGCCGCCACCCACAGTTTTGAAAATTTTGCGGATAACCGCTCCGCGAGTGTCGGATAAAATTGCAGAGTAGCAATTCCCACCGCCATGACAGCAAGCAAGCCAGAAAAAGGAATAATGTGTTCCAACCGTTTTTGGATTGCCAAGAGTAAAAAGGAAACGCTTAATATAATCAGCACTTTTGCGGAATCACGCATATGGATTTTCTTAAAAAGCAAATGCAGCAGCCAGCCGAGCAATGCACCCACTAAAATACCTAAAGCAATAGAAATGGGGATCTCCACGAAACGAAAAGGCGAAATGTTCCCACCAGTTGCCAGTGATGTAAACGATGTGAACAGCACAATCACAAAGACATCATCTACCGATGCCCCCGCCATAATCAGTTGGGGAATACTCTTGTCTGTTCCATACCCCGCTTCTATCAGTTTAATCATGCGCGGCACAATAACGGCTGGTGATACGGCGGCAACAACACAGCCCATAATTGCCGCTTCCAACACGGTAATTCCAAGTATCTTTGGCGCGAAAAATGCCATTGCTGCAATTTCAAAACAGGCTGGCACAAAACACATCAGAACGGCGGGACGACCAACCTTTTTTAATTCGGATATATCCAATGATAGACCAGCCCTTGTTAGAATGATTACCAAAGCAAGTTGCCGCAAATCAGCCGAGATATTGAGAATTGACCCATCAATTATATTCAAGACATAAGGCCCCAAAACAATACCAGTAAGCAACATACCCAACAGACTGGGAAGTTTGAGTTTCGCAAAAACCGACCCCAAAAGCATACCCACCAAAAAAATCAATGCAAGACTTGTTAACATGAAAAAATCCCCCTTGTGTAGTCTGCCGCAGAAAGCAAAAAAGCCGATACTTCCGCGACAAATAATCGCAGAAGTCATCAGCTTGTAAAAGCGGTTTAGGCTATGCCAAGGGAGAACCTCATTCCCTGCTACTTAGAATAACACCGTTTCCCCATATTGTCAATCTCCCCAATCTCACAGAAATATCCAGCAAAAGCGTAACGGCGGGATGTCCGTATTTACCGCGCCGCATCGGCTTATTTGTCGTGTCCTTTTCACGACGGGGAAAAACGTTCTGATTTTACCTATTGACGTTTAGCAGGTCTCCTAAAATAGCTTTTTGCCGTTCAGAATGCTGATATCCAGTTCTTTGGCAAGCCTGCCCTGCTGATATGGGTTTATCTTTTGTGTTGCGCCATCCCGTCTGAAAAGCGAACCGGTGCCTTTAAACCAAAAGGTTTTCCCGGCGGCGATGCATTGTGCGCGGAGGTCCAGCACCCAGTTATAATCGCAGACGCGCGCATCGCGCCCGGATTCGCCGTTGACGGTGACATGATCAATCCCGGGAAGATAGGCGGTCAGGTCGATTCGTTCCAACAGCGGAGAGCATGATACAAATCGCCGTTTTATGGGATAGGATAAAAACGCCGACAGCCGCGTATGTGCCAATGCCTGATTTTCCACCGTGCAGCCGATGTTGACATTGTCATACCCATCGCCCCAATCTGAAGGAAGGGAGACCATAAAGCGGTCAATGCGCTTTGTCAAAATTAAGAAGTCAAGGTCTTGACGCGCTCTGATCATTTCCCATGCATCGGCGCGCCACGCGTCGGCTTCCGGCAGGAAAAAGTCCGTGGCGAAGCATGTGGCGACAATTGTGCCGCTCGAAATTTTATATGCACCCTTTGTATTTTTCCAAATGGGCTTATCGAAATCCGTACTTTTCTCAATCGTGTTTTGACCGTACCGCTTAGAATACGGCCCGTAAAAATAGCAGTAGCTACATCCGTCGCTTGCCGGATAGCACCCTGCCCATGGCTCCCAATTCATACTGCTTCCATCCATCATCTATAGATTGCGCCGCGCATCGTTTTGATGGGCGGCGTTTACTTGCTCAATTCAGTATATATCAGCGGTTGCGAAAAGAAAAGCATTGAATTTTATTTAGGACTAGGAATCAGGCATATTGTTGGTGTATAATACCACACAAAGGAGGAGGATAAGGCATGATTAGGACGCTTGCCAAGAGCATACGGGAGTATAAAAAAGCCTCCATCGCAACGCCGCTGCTCGTCTCGGTGGAGGTGGTGCTGGAGTGTATTATCCCGTTTCTGATCGCGATGCTGGTCAACCGCATCAAGGCCGGGACGGACATGCCGACGCTGCTCTCCTACGGGCTGGTGCTGGTGATTCTGGCGGGTTTTTCCCTTTTCTTTGGGGCAATGGCGGGGAACACCTGCGCGACAGCCTCCTGCGGCCTTGCGCGTAACCTGCGCAAGGACATGTTCTACCGGATACAGGGGTATTCCTTTGAAAACATTGACCGGTTTTCCACCGCGTCTCTTGTGACGCGGCTGACCACCGACGTCACCAACGTGCAAAATGCCTACATGATGATCATCCGCACCGCAATCCGCTGCCCGCTCATGCTGGTGTTCGCCTTTGCCATGGCGTTTATTATGGGCGGGCGCATGGGGTTCATTTACCTCATCACCGTACCCATTCTGGGCGTTGGGCTGACGCTTGTGGTGCGCAGTACCATGCCGCTATTCAAGCGGGTGTTTAAAAAGTACGACGCGCTCAACCACTCCGTGCAGGAGAACGTCAAGGGTATGCGGGTCGTAAAATCCTTCGTGCGCGAGGAATACGAGAGCGAAAAATTTGAAACTGCCGCCGAAGATGTGTGCAAGGACTTCACGAAAGCGGAGCGGATTCTCGCGCTCAACAGCCCCATGATGCAGTTTTGCATGTATGTCGGCGTGCTTTTCGTCATGTCCTTTGGCTCTTACACCGTAATTACGTCGCGCGGGCTGGATCTGGACGTGGGGCAGCTCTCCGCGCTTTTGACCTACAGCTTCATGATTCTCAACAGTCTCATGATGCTCTCCATGGTCTTTGTCATGATCACCATCGCGGACGAGTCCTCCCATCGCATTGTGGAGGTGCTGACGGAAGAGAGCACGCTGCATAATCCCGAACAGCCGCGCTATACCCTTGCGGACGGCTCGGTGGAGTTTGACCACGTCAGCTTCCGCTACGCGAAAACCGCCGAGCGGATGGCCCTCTCCGATGTGAGCCTGCGCATCCGGTCGGGGGAGACCATCGGTATTGTGGGCGGCACCGGCTCCGCCAAGTCCACGCTGATCCAGCTCATCCCGCGGCTCTACGACCCCGGGGCGGGGACGGTGCGGGTCGGCGGTGCAGACGTGCGGGCGTATGATCTTGAGGCGTTGCGCGACCAGGTGGCGGTGGTGCTGCAAAAAAACCTGCTCTTTTCCGGGACGATCCGCGAAAACCTCCGCTGGGGCAACAAGGACGCGAGCGATGCCGAGCTGGAGGAGGCCTGCAAGCTCGCGCAGGCGCACGAGTTTATCTCCCGCCTGCCCGATGGCTACGACACCTACATAGAGCAGGGGGGTACGAATGTGTCGGGCGGACAGCGGCAGCGGCTGTGTATCGCGCGGGCGCTGCTCAAAAAGCCCAAAATACTGATTCTGGACGACTCCACGAGCGCGGTGGACACCCGCACCGACGCCCTCATTCGCAACGGCCTGCGCGCGTATATTCCCGAGACGACCAAGATTATCATCGCCCAGCGCACCGCGTCGGTGCAGGACGCCGACCGCATCATCGTCATGGACGGCGGGCGCATCCACGCCGTCGGAACCCACGCGGAGCTGCTGGCCGGTAACGAGATTTATCGGGAGATATACACCTCCCAGAACAGGGCGGGTGAGGACGTTGGCTAAAAAGAAAACGCATACCGTGCGGCGGCTTTTGAAGACAGTCTTTCAGTTTTACCCTGTCATACTGCCGCTGACGGTGGTCTGTATTATATTTAACGGCGTCATCAGCTCCATCCCTGCGCTATTTATGCAGAATATCATCGCCATGATTGAGGACAGCCTGAAAAACAGTTTCGACTTAGTTACGGAGCTTACGGAGAATAACAGCATTTTCGGACTTATGCGTAGTATGGAAGGCGGCGTTTATGACAGCTGGAGCGTGGTGGGCGGCAGCATTCTCCGCCTTGTGGGCATTCTTGCAGTGCTCTACGTGTTTTCCCTCCTCTCCGGCATCATCTATACCCAGCTCGTGGCGGTCATCCCGCAGGGGACGCTCAAAAAGCTGCGCGTGAAACTCTTTCGCCGGATGCAGGAGATGCCCATCTCCTACTTCGACACCCACAACCACGGCGATATCATGAGCCACTACACAAATGACATCGACACCCTGCGCCAGATGATCTCACAGAGCTTTCCGCAGCTGCTCATTTCCGGCACCGTTGTGGTTACCATTTTCTGCATCATGATTTATCTGTGCCTGTGGCTTGCCATCGTGGTCGTGGCCGGGGTGCTTGTGATACTGGTGATCATTAAGCGCATCGGGGGCGGCTCCGCGAAGTATTTTGTCCGCCAGCAGAAATCCCTCGGCGAGGTGGAGGGCTATGTCGAGGAGATTATGAACGGGCAGAAGGTGGTCAAGGTCTTCTGCCACGAGCGCGCGAGCGAGGCGGAGTTTGACGCCCTCAATGACAAGCTCTTTCGCGAGGCGGAGAAGGCCAATAAATATGCCAACACCCTTCCTCCGATTCTGAACAACGTGGGCAATGTCCTCTACGTCATCGTCGCGGTCGTGGGCGGAGCGCTCATCCTCTTCGGTACGCCCAACGTCAGTATTTCCGGGATCGTGATGGGCGTCAGCGTCGTAATCCCCTTTCTGAATATGACAAAGCAGTTTGTGGGGAACATCAATCAGGTTTCCCAGCAGATTAACGCCGTTATTATGGGCCTTGCGGGCGCCGAACGGGTGTTTGCCCTGCTCGATGAGCCGGCGGAGACCGACGACGGGCATGTATACCTCGTCAATGTCACGCAGGAGAACGGCGCGCCTGTCGAGTGCGCCGCACACACCGGCCACTGGGCGTGGAAGCGCACCGGTGGTGCGCCGGGGGAAGCGGAGTATACCCGCCTCACCGGGGACGTCGCGCTTGATCACGTGGACTTTTCCTATGAGCAGGGGAAGGAGGTGCTGCATGACATCACGCTGGAGGCGACACCGGGACAGAAGGTGGCCTTTGTGGGCGCGACCGGCGCGGGCAAGACCACCATCGCCAACCTCCTAAACCGCTTCTACGATATCGCAGAGGGGGATATCCGGTACGACGGCGTCGACATCAAGGAGATACGCAAAAGTGACCTGCGCCGCTCCATCGGCATTGTCCTGCAGGAGACGAGCCTCTTTACCGCGACGGTGATGGAGAACATCCGCTATGGGCGGCTCGATGCGAGCGACGAGGAATGCGTCGCCGCCGCAAAGCTCGCAGGGGCGGACGACTTCATCACCCGCCTGCCCGAGGGCTATCAGACCGTCGTCTCCGGCAATGGGGAGAACCTCTCGCAGGGGCAGCGGCAGCTGCTCGCCATCAGCCGCGCCGCCGTGGCCGACCCGCCGGGCATGATCCTAGCCGAGGCCACCTCCTCCATCGACACCCGCACCGAGGCCATTGTGCAGCGCGGCATGGACGCGCTTATGGCGGGGCGTACGGTCTTTGTCATCGCGCATCGGCTCTCTACGGTGAAAAACGCCGACAGAATTCTGGTCATGGAGCATGGCCGCATCATCGAGCGGGGTACCCATGCGGAGCTGATTGAGAAAAGGGGGCAGTATTACCAGCTCTACACCGGCGCGTTTGAGTTGGAATAAAGAGTTCCATACTTTTTTAATCTTTGGTGCGTATACTAATGTTAAGTGATACCTTTGGTCGAGGGGGTTTCACCAAAGGAAGTACCGGTGAACAATCATACACAGGGGGGTACGGCATGAGCGGTAAATTTTCCTGGTCATTGGTGTATGCGCTCCTCCTCGCCGCGTTTACCGCCTACGTCCTGCTCGACACCTTTGTGATCACAAGAGTGTACGCGCTTGTGCCGCCAACGCAGAGTATTGCGCCTGCAGTGACGCCCGAGGCGTCCGTATCCGCCGACACCTACGACAGCGGGGGTGTGCGCATTACCGTGGCCGAGTACCGGGTATATGATACGAGCATCTACGTCGCCGACGTCACCGTGCCGTCGGCGGACGTGCTGAAAACCGCGTTCGCCCGGCAGTCCTACGGCAGGAACGTGACGGAAAAGACCTCCGCCATCGCGCAGGAGGTGGACGCAATACTGGCCATCAACGGGGATTATTACGGCGCGCAGAACGACGGCTATGTTCTGCGGGGCGGTGTGCTGTACCGCGATACCGTCTCGGCCGGGCAGGAGGATCTGGTGATCTGGGACGACGGCTCCTTCAGCATTATTACCGAGGGAGAAGATGCGGCAGCGGCGGAACTTCTGGCGCAGGGTGCCGAACAGATCCTCTCGTTTGGTCCCGCGCTTGTGGAGGACGGCGCGGTTGCGGTGACGGAGGCGGACGAGGTCGGCAAGGCCAAGTCGAGCAACCCGCGTACCGCCATTGGAATCGTGGGCCCCCTGCACTATGTCTTTGTCGTCTCCGACGGGCGCACCGAGGAGAGCGAGGGGCTCTCCCTCTATCAGCTCGCTGTGTTTCTGCAGGAGCTGGGCGTCTCCACGGCCTATAATCTCGACGGCGGCGGTTCCTCCACTATGTACTTTAACGGCGCGGTTGTGAATCACCCCACCACCGATGGGCGAAGCATCAAGGAGAGGAGCGTGAGCGACATTGTCTATATCGGCGCATAGCGAGCAGAAGGCGCAGGTGGAAAAGGCCGCCTACGGCTATCTGCTGTTTGCGCTCCTGTGCGCGCTCTTCGGCGCGGTCTATGAGCAGTTTAGCCATGAAGTCTACTCGGCGTATATGATCTATGCATTTGCCTTTCCGCTGGCGCTGGGGGCGCTGCCGCTTTTTACACTGGCGCGCGCCGCCTGCCGCCGCCTGCCGGGGAAGCGCCCGCTTGCGCTATACCGCGCCGGGATTGTCACCCTGACCATTGGCAGTCTCCTGCAGGGCGTTCTGGATATTTATGGAACAACAAACGCGCTGCTGCGGGTATACTGGCTTGCCGGATTGGCCCTTGCCGTGGCGGGGATTGTTTGGTATTGCTGCAGCTTTGTATTGGTGATCAAGGAATAGACCGGAGCGCATACGCCCTGAAACGATTTGATACTCACGTCAAAATATGACATGGTAATAGTGTACTATACTAAAGTGGACAAAAAAGGTCCAAATAAAGTAACAGACTGCGCCGAATGCCATGCGCGCGGTACGGAACCCATGGGCTGGGGCCGTGAAAATGTAATCCTTGCTATTTTCCCGTATGCTGGTACAATAAAATTAGATACTGAATCAAAATTTATTAGCGTGAAAGGTAGGTCCATATCATGCAAAGGGATATCGGCTCTCTTCTGGGCCTCTACCCGACTCCGGTCACGATTATCGGTACGGTGGTGGATGGGACGGTAAATTGGAGCTGTCTGGCGAACCTTGGACAACTCGGTTTGGATCATATTTTTTTGAGTATACATAAGGACCACTATACCGCAACCGGCATTCGGAAGCAGGGTACGGCGTCTGTCAGTCTTGTTTCGCAGGAGATGCTGCGCGCCGCAGACTATGTGGGCAGCGTCTCCGGTGCGGACGTGGATAAGTCCGGCGCGTTCCCCTATCACATGGGGAAGCTGGAGAATACTCCGGTCATTGACGTGGCCCCGCTTGTCATGGAGTGCAGGCTGGTTGACATTTATGCGATGAAGGATTATGATAATTTTATTCTGGAAGTGATACATACCCATGTCCAGCAGGAATTTCTCAACCCGAGCGGCGTGCCGGACTATGAGAAGATGAGCCCCATTCTCTTCGAACTGCCCGCGCAGAGCTATTTATACACCGGCAAGACGGCGGGACGGTGCTGGAGTGACGACAGCGAATTTACCGGCTGGGCTGAGACACGGAAGACGGAGGTCATAAAAAATGGCGTTTGAAGCAATGGCGCAGGAGCGATACTCGGTACGAAAATTCAGCGATAAGCCGGTGGAGCAGGAGAAAATTGACCGGCTGCTTGCGGTATGCCGCACCGCGCCGACGGCAAAGAACAATCAGCCGCAGCGCATTCTGGTCATCCGGTCGC
Organism: Oscillospiraceae bacterium; assembly: GCA_020860545.1. GTDB lineage: Bacteria > Bacillota > Clostridia > Oscillospirales > Oscillospiraceae > JAJQEJ01. The sequence goes on from JAJBUC010000013.1 coordinate 10,306, forward strand.
CGGAGGCGGTGGAGAAGCTCAAGACTTGCACCCCCTGCCATTTCCATGCACCGCTTGCCTTTCTCGTCTGCTATGATGCCGCGCAGGTGTGGGAGCGGCCCTACGACGGGTACAAGAGCGGAGAAGTGGACGCCTCCATTGTCGGTACCTATCTGATGCTGGAGGCAGTGGCGCTGGGCCTCGGTACAACCTGGGTAATGCACTATGACCCGGCGGCCATCCGGGCGGCGTACGGCCTGCCGGAGCACCTCGTGCCGGTCGGACTGTTCCCGATGGGCTATCCCGCGGCGGATGCCGCTCCCGGCCCGATGCACCCGGAGCGTAAGCCGCTGGAGCAGACCGTCTGCTACGACAGCTTTGCGTAAATTTTCTTCCATCCACTTGACAAACCGGCATAACGGCGTATAATAAAAACATAATTGCATGATACATCTTCAGGGCGGGGTGCAAATCCCCACCGGTGGTTACAGCCCACGAGCCATAGGCAAGTATCCCTTGCCGCGGCCGATTCGGTGAGATTCCGAAGCCGACAGTACAGTCTGGATGAGAGAAGATGTTGCGCGCGCGGTCTGCGGACGGCGTGCGTGATATTCGAGTTATCCCGCCCTGAAATGATTGCATTTCAGGGCGGTTTGATATTTTGGGGGAGGTGATATGCGGTGGAGCGGGATATTGCCTATATGCGCCGGGCGCTGGCCCTTGCCGCGCGCGGCAGTGGACATGTCAGCCCGAATCCAATGGTGGGGGCGGTGATTGTGCGTGACGGCACCGTCATTGGCGAAGGATACCATGAAACATTCGGCGGGGCGCACGCCGAGCGCAACGCGCTCGGCGCCTGTGGCGGCGATGCGGCGGGCGCGACGCTCTACGTTACGCTCGAGCCGTGCTGCCACTGGGGGAAAACCCCGCCCTGCACCGATGCGGTGCTGGAGAGCGGCATTGCGCGCGTGGTCATAGGATCCCCCGACCCGAACCCTCTTGTGGCGGGGAAAGGGGTCGAGACACTGCGTGCCCACGGCGTGACGGTGGACGAGGGAGTGTTGCGCGCAGAGTGTGACCGGCTCAACGAGATTTTTTTTTGGTATATCCGCCATCAGACCCCGTTCGTGGTGATGAAATACGCCATGACGATGGATGGGAAGATCGCCACGGCGACGGGCGCATCAAAGTGGATTACCGGAGCGGAGGCGCGCGCGCGGGTGCAGGCGGACAGAAACCGCCTCGCCGCCATTATGGTGGGTGTGGGGACGGTGCTCGCCGACGACCCGGCGCTCACCTGCCGCCTGCCGGGCGGGCGAAGCCCGATGCGTGTCATCTGCGACAGCCGCCTGCGCACGCCCCCGGATGCGGCGGTCGTGCAGACGGCGGGGGAGACGCGCACCATCCTCGCCACCACCTGCGCCGATGCCGCGCGCCACGCACCCTATCTGGACGCGGGCTGTACCATCGCGGTGCTGCCGGAGGACGACGGGCACGTCAACCTGACCGCTCTCATGGAGTACCTGGGGCGTGCGGGGCTTGACAGCGTCTTGCTTGAGGGGGGGAGCACCCTCAACTGGTCGGCGCTGGAGGCGGGCATTGTGCATAAGGTGCAGGCCTATATCGCCCCCAAGCTGTTCGGGGGTGCGTCGGCGAAGACGGCGGTCGGCGGCGCGGGCGTGCCGCTGCCTGACGGGGCGTTTGCGCTCAGCCCGCCCGAGATCACATGTCTGGGCGGGGATATATTGCTGGAAAGCAGGGTGATTGCTTGTTCACGGGAATCATAGAGGAGATCGGCGCGGTGCGTGCGGTGCGCCGGGGCGCGCAATCGGCAGTGCTGGAGATCGGCGCGTCGGCGGTGCTGGCTGGCACAAAGACGGGGGACAGCATCGCGGTGGGCGGCATCTGCCTGACGGTGACGGCGCTGGGCGCGGGATTCTTCTCTGCAGACGTGATGCACGAGACGCTCGACCGCTCGACACTCGGCGCGCTGCACACAGGGGACGCCGTCAATTTAGAGCGAGCTATGCCTGCGGATGGGCGCTTTGGCGGGCACATTGTCTCCGGGCACATCGACGGCACCGGCACCATTACCGCAGTCAAAAAGGACGACAACGCGGTGTGGTACACCATCCGCGCGGACAGGGAGGTTCTGCGCCACATCATAGAAAAGGGCTCCATCGCCATCGACGGCATCAGCCTGACGGTCGCGCGGCTGGAGCGGGACACCTTTTCCGTGTCGGTCATCCCGCACACTGCGGCGGTGACCACCCTCTCCCAGAGACGGGCGGGGGATCGGGTCAATCTGGAAAATGACTGTATCGGGAAATACGTCGCGCGGCTGCTCGGTGAAACGGACAACCAGGGCGGCATTACAAGACAATTTTTATTGGAAAATGGATTTTAAAGTAGGAACGGCTATGTTCCGGTTTCACACGGTAGAAGAGGCGCTGGAGGATCTGCGGCGCGGCAAGGTGATTGTGGTCACCGACGACGAGGACAGGGAAAACGAGGGTGACCTCATCTGCGCTGCGGAATTCGCGACGACGGAGAACGTCAATTTCATGGCGGCGCAGGCAAAGGGGCTTATCTGTATGCCCATGAGTGGGGAGCTGTGCCAGGCGCTGCGCTTCCCGCAGATGGTGGAGACGAACACAGACAACCACGAGACGGCGTTCACCGTCTCGATTGACCATGTGAGCACCACGACGGGAATCTCCGCTGCGGAGCGGGGAGCCACCGCCCGCGCCTGCGTGCGCGACGGCGTGACGGCGGAGGAATTCCGCCGCCCGGGGCACATGTTCCCCCTCATGGCGAAGAAAAACGGCGTGCTTGAGCGCAGCGGACACACGGAGGCGACGGTCGACCTCATGCGCCTTGCGGGCCTGAAGGAATGCGGGCTGTGCTGCGAGATCATGCGGGAGGACGGCACCATGATGCGCACGCCGGAGCTGATCGCCTTCTCTGAGCAGTGGGGGCTGAAGTTCATCACCATCCGCGCCCTGCAGGAGTACCGCAAGCGGCATGAAAAGCTCGTCGAGCGTGTGGCGGTGACCGATATGCCCACCCGTTACGGCGACTTCAAGGCCTTCGGCTACATCAACAAGCTCAACGGGGAGCACCACATCGCCCTTGTCAAGGGGGACATCGGGGACGGGGAGGACATCCTCTGCCGCGTCCACTCCGAGTGCCTGACCGGGGACGCGTTCGGCTCCCTGCGCTGCGACTGCGGGCAGCAGTTTGCGGCCGCCATGAGCCAGATTGAGGCGGAGGGCCGGGGCATTCTGCTCTATATGCGGCAGGAGGGGCGCGGCATAGGGCTCATCAACAAGCTGCGCGCCTATGAGCTGCAGGATACGGGCATGGACACGCTGGAGGCCAATATCGCCCTCGGTTTTCCCGCAGACCTGCGGGAGTACTTTATCGGCGCGCAGATCCTGCGCGATGTGGGGGTAAAGACCATGCGCCTGCTCACAAACAACCCCGACAAGGTCTACCAGCTCTCCGATTTCGGGCTGGAAATTCTGGCGCGCGTCCCCATCCAGATGGAGGCGAATGAGCGTGATTTGTTCTATCTGCAGACCAAGCAGCACAAGATGGGCCATTTATTAAATTATTAAGGAAGAGGGCTGAAAACATGAACGTATTAGAAGGCAAGCTGGTAGCAAAGGACCTCCGCGTGGGGGTTGTGGCGTCGCGCTTTAACGAATTTATCACATCGAAGCTGCTGGGGGGCGCGCTTGACGGGCTTGCGCGGCACGATGTGGCCGAGTCTCAGGTTGACGTTGCGTGGGTGCCGGGGGCGTTTGAAATCCCGCTTATTGCGCAGAAAATGGCGAAGAGCGGGAAATATGACGCGGTCATCTGCCTTGGCGCGGTGATCCGGGGGAGCACCAGCCACTATGAGTGTGTCTGCAATGAGGTGACCAAGGGCATTGCGCAGGCGTCCCTTGCAAGCGGCGTGCCGGTGATGTTCGGCGTTTTGACGACGGAAAATATCGAGCAGGCCATCGAGCGCGCCGGCAGCAAGGCGGGCAACAAGGGCTACGACTGCGCCATCAGCGCCATTGAGATGGTCAACCTCCTTCGTACCATGGAAGGGTGATGCACCGTGAACCTGCTATTCGATTACGACGGCACCATTCACGACTGCATCCACATCTATGCCCCCGCATTCCGCACCGCATACAAAAGGCTCGTACAGCTAGGCTACGCCCCCGCGCACAGCTTTACCGATGGGGAGATATCCACATGGCTCGGCTATAACCCCAACGAGATGTGGGCGACATTTCAGCCCGACATCCCGCAGGAGGTCAAAGAGGAGTGTGAGGCGCTCATCGGCACAGAGATGCTGCGGCTGCTGGCGGAAGGGGGCGCGCGCCTCTACCCCGGCGCGGAGGCGGTGCTGCAGACGCTGAAGGATGCGGGGCATACCATGCTGCTGCTCAGCAACTGCCAGAGCAGCTACATGCGCGCGCACGAGCAGTTTTTTGCGCTGCATCGCTTTTTCACCGCCTGCTATGCGGCGGAGGATTTTTCCTATCACCCGAAGGTTGAGATATTTGCGGAGATTCGTCCCAACTATCCGGGCGATTTCATCGTCATCGGTGACCGCGCGCACGATCTGGAGATCGCGCACCGGTACGGCCTCACCGCCGTCGGCGCGGCGTATGGCTACGGTGCGCCCTGTGAGCTGACCGGTGCAGCCGCCGTGCTCTCCGACATTGCCGATCTGCCGGCGCTGCTGTTGCGGCTCACAAGATAAAAAAGAGGCAGGCCGTAACGGCCTGCCCAAAAAAGAGAGAAGAGAGAAAAGAAAAAGAGAAAATGAAGTGTGTTGCTACTTCTGTATGCATCATACCGTCAATCCTTGAACTGGCAATGAATCGTTGATGAATAAATTATAAACAATAGTTACGCATCCGGCTGATCAGGTGCGAGGCTGTTTTTAAAATGCTCGCCAATCATCGTCAACTCACCCAGAGAGCCGATTACCGCGCCGGATTTTGCAATATAGCGCTTGACGACACCCGGCAGCGAATTGAAGTATGCCTCCATTTTGGGGTCTTCATATTTCATACAATCACCGACATTAGTATGCCCGCCGGGGTCATTTTTATTTGGAGGCATCAAGATGAAGGGAAGCGTTATAATGATACTGCTCACAGCTGTGTGCCTGTCTGGATGCACAGGCAATGACACGGCAAATGCAATGCAAGGCGAGGAGCAGGATATTGTGGAAATAGACGATACAGGTCTAATTGTGCAGGGTGAGTATTATAAAATTTTCAAGTATTCGGACACATCATACTGCCACTATATTTATAACGCGGAAAAGCAATTAGCATATCGTTCCTATTCATATAAAATACCCTCTATCAATTTAGGGGCGGGAGACGTCTTAGAAATCAGATATAGTGCAGGACACGGTACATGGTCATGTGAATACTTTGATATTGCTACATCAACTGTAAGCAGCTGTTACTCTGGTGCAGTTCACATCACGGATCAGTACATAGCATATGTTGTGCTAAAGGAAGATGGCTCCTTGAAACTACAGATTTTAGATGCCTTTTTGCCATGGCAGTATGATTTTGAAGTAGAACTTGATTTTTATCATGGTGCAGTTTATGGTTCATATTTGTTGGGAATTGACTATATTGATCAGACACATCTTAACGTTACATATTTAAATACCAATGCCGAGGACGCGCAAGTGGTCATAGAGGTTCCAGAATTAGAAGAGAGATCTTCCAGCTTTATGCAAGGCGAGAGTGACTCATTAGAAAATAATTGATTTTGCATTTTCTGCTCCTACGGCAGCATGCGTGCTTGCAGGGAACGCGCACTAGCTCCGGCCAACGCGCCGTCGATGAGTCATTTCAAAAATCAGTTGACAAACCATCGCTATGCCGCTATAATAATGAAGCGCTCGCGTAGCGCACTTGGTCATGGTCATGCGTGGCCAAGCAATATGGATGCGGATGTGCTGGAACTGGTAGACAGGCACGTTTGAGGGGCGTGTGTCAGCCGACGTACGGGTTCAAGTCCCGTCATCCGCACCAACGAAAAACTCCCGGAAAGCCTTGCGGTGCAAGGAACCGGGAGATTTTTATTTTCTGTTATTTTAGGATTTGTCCGTTGTTTGTCCGTTATTGCTTCAAAAAAACTGTTTTTAGAGCTGCTTCCGCTGTCGGAGGCGGCTCTTTTTTATGCCGTCCCTGTTTTCTTGTTGAGCAGATCGGCAACAGCTTCACTCGCTCTCGCCTGTGCCTCTGCAAATGTGTGGGCGTATATGTTGAGCGTTGTCGTCACCTGTGAATGCCCCAATGAGGAGGAAACGGTTTTTGCGTCCACGCCGCTATTGATAAGCAGGCTGGCATTCAGATGCCGGAATGCATGTATTCCGAGAAAGCGTTGCCCTGTACTCTCACAAAAGCGTTTCAGCCAATGATACGGGGTGTTGGGGTGCATTGGTGTCCCGTCCTGGTGAACAAACAGCCGTCCTGTATCCTGCCACCGGTCGCCCATTTTAAGCCGCTCCTCCGCCTGTTCTGCGCGGTGCTGCCGCAGGACATCAAACACCACAGTGGGGAGCTTCAACGTCCGGCGGCTTCCCTCTGTTTTTGTCTCATCGGTGAAGGTGCCACGCTCTTTCAAATATTGGGAAGTCCTCTGTACATGGATGATCTGCCCGTCGAAATCAATGTCGCGCCATTCCAGTCCCAGCAGCTCACCACGGCGAAAGCCGCCGTATATTGCCAGTATAAAAAAGGCTCGGTACTTTGTGGGGGCTGCATCCAGACTGTCAAGAAAATGCTGTGCCTCATCCAGGGTATAACATTCCCGCTCGACCTTGGCAGAGGACGGAAGCACCACTTGCTTGCACGGGTTGACCGCGACAATACCCATGTGCAACGCATAGTCCATGACGGAGGAAATGAACGATAGGTAATGCGGGATTGTTTTGGGTGACAGCTTGCCAGAGCTTTTTTCTACGTTGAATAGCGCCTTGACCTCCTTGCCCAGTGCCTTTGCAATTTTCTCTGCCGTGGAAATGGTTGTGCTTTCTCCTTTGCATACAGAGGACACAATCGAGCGGGATACCCCGGCTTTTTCTGCAAACTCCTTGCGGTTCATATTTTGCGTGTGGAGGTGCGCCACCATGTCTATCTTTAGCGTGGCCTTTGCACCCTTGAGGCTGACACCTTCTTCATTCAGGTTGTTAATAAAGCTCTGGATGTGCCGCGCGTTCAGCTTGTCCAGCCTTATATGCCCTATCCCGGCATAAATACGATCTTGCAGCTGATACAGGCGGGCAACCGTGCGCGGGCGGAGTTGTGGCTTTGCGTATTCCTCCAGCCATTGCCGGGCGAACACCTCAAACTTGATATTGCCACCACCGACACCCTGAGCGGCGCACTTTTCATCAAACAGGACGGCTTGCCGCTGCAACTCCTTCTGTATCTGACGCTCTGACATTCCTTGTGCGGGCTTCCACGTCATGGAGCGCATGACCTGTTTCCCGCTCGCATCATACCCACAGGAAGTGCGGATTAAATAGCTGATCCCGGAGGTACCCTCACGCCTCTTGATTGTCGCCATTGTACAAGCCTCCCTTCACTGGTGCCGTTGGGTATGGTTAGGGTTTTCTCCTCGTACAGCTTTTCTAGTCATATCCATTTGATCCTGCAAATACTGAATGGCCTCTGACCTTGAAAGACCTTCCGATTCAAGAAGCCTCGTCATCCTTTCAACCGCTCTGATAGAAAGATCAATCGCCTCAGAGGGCTCCCCCCAGTCTGTGGGCGGATAGTGGCTATCAATAAACTTTGTAAAATTATCAATTAATAGAAAACGCTCGTACTTTTCGGCTTGTTCGGTTGTGTGGATATAATCGAAAATATCGTTCTTCTCATGGCTGATATCTTCATTCCCACTGGCGATACTTTCAATATAAGCATCCAAACTTCTTTTGGACTGCCTCTGCGCAGCTTCCAGTTCATGCATTCCAAACAAAACAATAACACCTGTATGGTCAAGCACAAGCGCATCAATAGCCCTTGTAATAGCATTCTTTCCGTGCCCTCCGCTCTTCTGGCGGACTGAATTGACCCCGCTCTCCATATCAATTAGCCATGAGACTGTTTCGTCTCCTAACCCCGTAAGCCTGCAAATGGACTGAATATCTGTATTTACACTGCGAACGTCTATTAATCCTAGCAGCCAATCTGCCGATACCTCCAGCCCCTTTGCAATCGACGCCAAGCGGTCAGTATCCGGTTTGCTCTGGCCGTTCATATACAACGAAACAGTTTGGCGCTGCACTCCGATCTTTTCAGCCAACGATGACTGCGTTTCTCCGCGTTCACTCATTCGTTCCCGTAGCCTTGTCGGGAATACGCCTTTTCCTGAATCGCACGCTGGTGTTTCTTTCCTTGGCATATTAACCACTCCAATATCTTGAGATGTATGAATTTGTTGCGTTTTTAATTTTAATGCGCAAAACACTTGCTGTTTGATGTCGTATCATTTATAATTATGATTGCAAGTAAATCATACATCGGTCTGGCTGTTATGTCAAGCAAAATAAAAAGGAGTGAAACAAAATGAGAGAAAACGAGAAGATACGCCGAGCCGCGCGAGTTGCAGATGTCCCACTATACCGCATTGCCCGTGAGTTGGGCGTATCCGAACCCACAATGACCCGCTGGTTACGGTTCCCGCTGCCAGAGGACAAAGAGGCAAAAATCCTTGGAGCAATTGAGCGGCTTTCGCAGGAGGTGAACACTCAATGCGGATGAGAACAATTGAGCAGGCAGCGGAGTACCTGAAAGCGCAAGACCCAGGAACTGCGCTGACGAAAACCGCACTCAGGAGGCTTGTGACCACAGGCGGCTTACCCAGCGTCCGCGTCGGCACCAAGTACCTGATTGCGCTTGAGAATCTGGACGCATTTCTAGCGGGTGAGACAGTGGAAGCACCTCAACCCTCTGTTGGGCTGATTCGGCCTGTGGAGGTGTCCCGATGAGGTTGACATTTGTTGACTTAAAACGGAATCCCGCCCGCGAGTTGCAGCTCACAGACGGGAAGGGTGGAAGGTTTAGTCGTGGCGACCTTGCTTCCATTCACAGTGTACCCCATTTACAGGGCTTTCACAAGCTTTTTGTGGGACTGGAGGTGCCGTCATGCGTTTAGCTGACATCCTCCCCACCGGACGGGAAAACGCCATTCCCGGCCACAGGCTGGCCGAGCTTCTGGAGTTGAAGGACAAGCGGGATGTGTTACAGATGGCCGAGCGGGAACGCCGTGCGGGTGCGCCGATCTGTGCCTCCAACGCAAACCCAAAAGGCTACTATTTGGCAAGCAGTCCGGAAGAAATGGCGGCGTACATACAGTCGCTTGACCACAGGATAAGCCAGGTGACATTGACGCGGACGCATTGCCGAGAAACATTACATCACATGACGGAGGGCGGGGATGTTGATTGACACAGATAAATAATCTCCCCTCCAGATTGCGGGAGACCGCGCTATTCTGCGTGTGGAGGCGTGAAGAACGCAACTGCAGGCAGACCAAGGTGCCATACAATCCGCGGACAGGAGGCGGGGCTATGTCCAACAACCCCGCCACCTTTGCACCGTTATCCGTCGCAGAAGCCGCCGCTCAGCGCGGAGGATACGACGGGATAGGTGTGGGAATATTCGGCAACATCGGCGCGATTGACATAGATCATTGCGTTGGTGATACCGGAGAGCTATCGGAGCTTGCCGCCGACATCATGCAAACGATGGGGAGTTATACGGAGTATTCGCCGAGCGGGAAAGGGCTGCGCATCCTTTTCACTATGCCGGACGGATTTCAGTACGATAAAACGAAATTTTACATTAACAACCAGAAGACCGGGCTGGAGGTATATATTGCGGGGGCTACGCAGAAATTCGTAACGGTCACCGGCAATACAATTTCCCCGGCCTCAATGGAATCGCGCGGAGATCAGCTGCAAGCGGTACTGGACAAGTATATGGTGCGGACGCAGAAGCCGGTTCCCACACCAGCGGAAGTGTCAACGGCAAGCTTGGACGATTTACCGCTGATCGGGAAGATAAAGGCGTCCCGCTCGGGTGAACTGTTCTCTCGGCTGTGGGCGGGCGACACCACCGGCTATCAATCGCAGTCGGAAGCAGATATCGCCCTGTGCGATATTCTTGCCTTCTGGACAAGACGGGACACTGCGCAGATGGACAGGCTTTTCAGACAATCCGGCCTCATGCGCGAAAAATGGGATCGGCGGCAGAGTGGCAGCACTTACGGCGCTATCACCGTTCAGAATGCCGTCACGTCCTGTCAGGAAGTATATGACCCGCAGGCGCATTTTCAGAAGAAAGCGTCCAGCTTCACCAAAGCCGCCGCAGATGAAACTATTTCGCTTGCAGACCTACATCCCGACAAAAATGAGCGTTACGGCTGGAACGATATCGGCAGCGGCTACCTGTTTGCAGACTGGTACAAAGATCGGGCGCGGTATGTGCCGGAACGCAAGAAATGGTTCATCTATGATGGGAAGGTATGGAGGGCGGATACAGGGAATTTGCTCGTCATGGAGCTATGCAAAAAGCTGGCTGACGCTTTGGTTGATTATGCTCTTTCCATTCATGACGAGTGCCAGCGGAAAGCATACCTGGACTTTGCCTGCCGCTGGCAGCGCCGCGCTTACCGCGAAACTATTTTAAAAGATGCCGCCAGTGTCTACCCGGTGCGGCATGAGGAATTTGACGCAGACCCATATTTATTCAACTGCCAGAACGGTACGCTTGACCTCCGCACCCGCGCGTTTCATGCCCACAGGGCGGCGGATATGCTCAGCAAGATATCCGGCGCAAAGTACGACCCCGCCGCGCGGTGTGAGCGTTGGGAGCGGTTTATTGATGAGGTCATGGAGGGCGACCAGAACAAGGCGGTGTTCCTCCAGAAGGCGTTGGGGTACACCCTGACGGGTGACACGTCACGGGAATGCTTCTTTATCCTGTACGGTTCCAAGAGCCGGAACGGGAAGGGCACAACCATGGAGACTCACATGCGCGTCATGGGCGACTATGGTCGGGCGAGTAAGCCGGACACGATAGCGCAGAGGCAGACCGCAAACGGCAGCGCCCCCAGCGAGGACATAGCACGGCTGGCCGGGGCACGGTTTGTCAATATCTCCGAGCCGGACAAGCGGCTTGTGCTGTCTGCCGCGCTGGTGAAGACGCTGACCGGCAACGATACCATAAACGCCCGATTCCTCAACGAAAACAGCTTTGAATATCGTCCCCAGTTTAAGTTATTCATCAACACCAATCATCTGCCTGCCGTCACCGATGTTACTCTGTTCAGTTCTGGCAGGGTGAATGTGATCCCGTTTGAGCGGCATTTTGGAGAGGCCGAGCGGGATCCTGCACTCAAGGGGCAGCTTGCCCAGCCCGAAAGCTTGAGCGGCATTCTGAACTGGTGTATAGAGGGCTTTCGTCTGATGCATGAGACCGGTTTAACACCACCTGAATCCGTCATTGCCGCCACAGACCAGTATCGGCGGGACAGCGACAAGATCAGCCGGTTCATTGCGGATGAGATGGAGGCGGGCTTTGGGTATGAGGTCAGAACGTCCGACGCATTCGACCGGTATCGAAGATGGTGTTATGCAAATGGATTTAAAGAGGGCAGCATTAAAACCTTCAACGCCGATATGGAAAATACACTCACTCTGGAACGGAAGCGTCCACAGTCGGGAGGCGGGGCAACTACCATGATCGTTGGATACAAATTGAGGCCTGATTCAAACGCTTTTCCGGGGGCGGCAAGCCTCTAAAATATTGGAATGTAGCAGGAGTAGCAGCAAAATATAGCGGTAAATATTTTCCTAGTCGCGGGGAAGGGCTTGTTTTTTCTGCTACACCTGCTACAAATCGAATGAAAGCGTTGCAGCACAACAGATTGTTGGTTTCGAACCGCTCGACGCGATTACGCAAAAAAGTTCTAAATAGCACCGGATTCCCCCTCTTGTGGGATAAGACGAAAGGAGAATACTCAATGCCAGATATCGGCACTTTGATGGAAGAATTATTCGCCCCGCTCGGAGACTATGCGCCGAAGGTCAGAATCTTTGCCGTGGACTACCACGACAAAGCGGGGCAGGACAGATATCAGGTTTATGCAATGGCCGCGCCGGACGGTGTGCCTGACGATGTTTTAGTCCACGAGCTTTCAAGGCCACTGCGTGAAGGCGGTAACATTATCAGCGGCATAACAGAGCTACTTGACGGCTATAGCCTTGATGAACTGGAGGCCATGGCGGCTAGGTGTTCATTGCGCGCCTGTCGTTGTTCCTCAGACAGCGCGACCTGCTTTTTTGGCACCACTCGCATCCAGTCGAACGGCATTCTTGCTATCATGGAACCGTCCGGGTTGATGTGCCGAATGTCCACAGCGTCCGGGTGCTTCTCCTTGAGACGCTTCACCATTGCGATGCTCCACGTCTCAGCGGCGGTCATGGTAAAGAAGTTCTCTCCCTTTACGTGGTCATAGCAGGTTTCATTCAGATTGCCCATTGTCTACCTCCTTCGTAATTTGCCGGGGAGCCGGGAACTGTCTGGTTCCCGCTCGGAGCTTGTTTAAGGCTGCTCCCCTGTTAGCTGCCAGCCGGGTCTTACGCTCTTGCGTCCCGTATCGGTGGGCTGGAGACCGGTCTTTCTTACTGACAAGGTTATTGTACTATACTTGCGCAAGTATATCAATGGGCAAAATAAACATACTTACGCAAATATAATTGGTCACATTGTATATTTGCGCAAGTATCGCATTGTGCTATAATAGTGGCATACTGGAAGAGGTGTGGTCATTTTTGACCGCCCCGGAGAGGAGCAAGCTATGGAGGAGAAGCCAAAGGTTTCAAAAGCCCAGCAGAAAGCCACCAATAAGTACATTTCCAAGGCTTACGACCGCATAAACCTGACTGTCCCCAAAGGCAAAAAAGAAACCATCCAAGCCCACGCCGATAAGCAGCGCGAGAGCGTGAATGGGTTTATTAACAAGGCTATTGATGAAAAGATGGAGAGGGATTTGAAGGAATGAACGAGAAGAAGATGAAAAATCCGCAAGTATATGCAATACAATTGGAAGGCTTAACTCAGTCTCCTAGTGGTACGGCCGATACGATTCGCAGAGACCCTATAGGCTTCCTAGAGGCATATCTTGATATAATGGAAAATGATAGCAATAGAAAAGCGATTTGTGATTTTTGGGACAAATACGAGCAATACAAAGGGATTCGCATGGATGATATCGATGAAACCATTATGCGAGATTTGATTTCTGACTATAAGGCGCTTAGGTAAAATGCAGATAATATCCCACACTTGACATCCCCGCTCGTGTGGGCTTATAATGACAGCAGAAGGGCGCTACCACAAAACGGTTGCCCCTACATAGTTGCAGAAATAATCCGCCGGTTGTAGTGGGCCAGGCGGATTACTTCTTTTTTACAGTCAAAATCAGACTGACAATGCCAACGATCAAGATTCCGAACTGAAACAGATCGGAGTATGTAACCATCGCATCACCCCCTCTCGTGAAGGGGGAAGAAGTGTTCACCCCTCCAGATGAAGGGGCAACCGCCTACCGTGTGGTAGCGCCGTGGAGATTATACCATGCCGCCGGTGAGGTTGTCCAGCCCCTCAAAATTTGTCCGTTGTTTGTCCGTTATTCTTATAAAAACAGGTGAAAAGTTATCGTAAGGGATGAAAAGCGGGAAGGAAGAAACCCGGTGATACCAACGGTTTTCAGAAGTTGTGAAAAGTTATGATATACAAATCTTCCCATTCAAGTCCCGCCTCGCGCACCGATGTAAAAAGTCATCGAACTTGGTCGAGTTCGACGACTCAGCTTGTAGACAAAGTCTACAAGCTGGCAGTAAAGATTGCATGAACAACACAACAAACGCATGAGTTAACAAAACGAATATTACTTCACATTTTCCGTGAATGCAGGCATTTAACCGCCTGCATTCACGGATTATTCATTCGTGCGTTTGTCGTGGCATGAACAAGGAGGGGTATTCACAAAACAGCAATTCTGTGATAAATTGTAGATATGGAGTATGGCTATAATTGGTGTATGACCAGCTATTGCAATTTGGCCATATTAGCGCAGATAATGCAACACGAAAACAAAATTTTATTACTTTGCATAATGCTATAATCGTTGGTACGCATTTGTAATTAGTAGGACGATCAAAAATATTCGAATCGTATAATGACAATACCATTTTGACTTTCGTTTTACCTCGCACATAATAGATCACTAAAATAACAGCCAGGGCACAAACGCAAAGAACAAGCGCATCAATGACAGCAGCCATGTTTTTTATTATCCAACTAACATATCATCAACGACATCCTTAAAATGAAGTGGACTTAGATCATGCTTGTTCATCAATGTAATCCAATGGCGAATCAGTTCTTTATCTGTCGATATATCCGGTATAGACCTGATTATGTACCCTGTTGGTTGCATTCGACATTGAATGCCGAATACAGCTTTGCTTTCCCCCTGTACAACTGTCTTTCCCTCGATGATTTCATAACATGTACGCATTGATTGTCTCCTCCTTTAATTTCCATATCATGTCAAACAATCCATGAACTGCATTAATTCTATCCGTTTTGGAGGAGGTTGCAAGTATGATCAGGAAACTGGTTGAAAAAATGGGAAATATGGCATATGATTAGGATTGCGATTTGCGACGACAACAAATCGTTTTGCAGCGAATTGGCAGACTGCTTGTATGAAAATCTAAACGACAGAGAACACTGTATGATTGATCAATACTACACCGGGGAAGCGCTTGTCTATGCTTATCTGGAAAAGCGCAAAAACTATGATGTGATAGTACTGGATATGAATATGCCGGTCATGGACGGTTTAGAGGCCGGACGCAGAATACGGACAATCGATAATTATGTCAAAATTATCATCCTCACGAATCATATGGATTTTGCATTGTCAGGATATGAAATCCGCCCTTATCATTTTTTGCTCAAACAGAGAGATATGACAAAGCTGGTGGATATTTGTTCTTAAATATTGGATGAAAAAGGGCGGACGGTAGCCGATTATCTGGATATGGAAACCGCGGGAAACTATATCCATGTTCCATATTCACATATTGTTTTTTTGGAAAGCGACGGGGATAAAGTTCACATCCACTTGAACAATCGCACGCTCAGTGTCTATAAAAAACTATCCGAAATTATGACGTATATGGATAAACGGTTTGCACAGACGCATAAATCGTATGTTATCAATCTCGATTATCTCGACGACATCGACACGCTATACAAAAACATTCGGCTAACCGGACAAAGCTTGCCCATCCCAATCAGCAGAAGAAAGAAGAAAGAATTTATTGAACATCTGAAGGAGTATGTACATGGATATAAGCTCATATGACGTTATGTCCAACGGATTGCTTGCGCTGATAGGCTGTTACACCTTTTTTGTTTTTATTCACACCTATTGTTGGACATATCGCAAACCGGATCATACCGCCATGCTAATATTATACTGGGCCATTAGCTTGTGCATTCAGCTGGGCAGACGCTTTGCGCTCCAAAACTACTTATCGGCAGTGCCTTACATTACAACGCTGGAACCGCTGTTTATCCTATTGGACTTTGTGCTGTTGCGTCTGTTCTTCAAAATAAAGTCATGGATGGCTTTGTTGCTCATTCTTTTTTTTCGCATATTGCACATAGCCACTCACATTACAACGGAAACAGTCATGCTGCATTTATTTCCGCAAACACTCAGCGCCGGATTCCCTTTTTTTGCACGCCATATGCACGAAATGACCCTGATGGCCGTTGCTGTGTTAGCGCAGTATCTGTGCGTACTACTCATCAGCATTGCCCGCCGCGCAAAGCTGCAGCCTCGATTTGCATGGACAAGCGCCGTCATCATGCTCCTCCCTACAATTCTGTTCGGAACAGGCGAGTTCATCGCGTATCCTCTTATGGGTAATATTGTAAACTATCAGGCCGCAATCATAATCGGCTTTTTGCTCTTTTCTGTAAACGTAATTGCCTGGTTATTTGTGATGGATGCAGACCGCAAAAACACACAGCATTTCTACGTTACACAGCATTATGCCGAGCAAAAGCAATATTACAGTCGAATCATCGAAAATCATAAGAATATCGACAGGCTTGCCCATGATGAAAAAAAGCACTACAATCAAATATTGTGGTATGTTGAGAAAAAGGATTACGTTAAGCTCAGGGAGTATATTATTTCATTGGGTGGCAGTTTGAATCATATCAGTGAATACGTAATTACCGGCAATCAGGATATTGACATGGTTCTCAATGCAAAGATATCGGAAGCTGAAGCGGTTGGATGCTGCGTTACGGTTGAAGGGCGGCTCCCCGGTAAGTTGCCGCTTGACCCAGTAGATAGCTGCATGATCTTTGGGAACTGTCTGGATAATGCCATGAATGCATGCTTAAAAACAGATAAGCAGAATATATCCATTGAATTAAGCTATCATGCCCCCTTCTTGCTGATTATTATGAAAAATTCCTGCCCCCCCGTGGAAACGAAGGTGAAGCAGGTCAAGGCAGCGAAGAGTGCCAATGGGATGGGCTTGGGAATTATAACAGCAACTGCTCAAAAGTACAATGGAAATATGACGTATTGTTATGAAGCCAACATGTTTCAGATAGAAATTTTATTGCAGCTTTCCATTTTAGAGGAAGAAATGTGAGTACAGATTCGGGCTGGAATGCCTGCAAGATTCCTTTCACGCAACGTGCTTACATATCAACAGCCATAAAACCGTTGGGTTAATAGTGGAAACGATAGATTCATTAACTTCGCAATATTTTTAAGGGCAAGATCGATTGGGAATCATTATTTCACTGCGATTACAGAATTTCAACTACCATTGCGTAAGCGAACCATATACTGTAAAGGAGGCACAGTACTGATTCTGTGCCTCCTTTACAGTATATGGTTAAAAAGTGGAATTAGGAATGCAGCACGACTCTTGTAATGCTAGTATTGTTATGCTAGGTTAAATGTGGTAATATCTTATTATCTTCATAGATGTGTGGTGTTAACTATGGCAAATGCTCAGACAGTGCAAATTACAACAAGGGGAATACAAAACTCATTAAAAAAATTTGGACCATTTGAATCTATAGCAGAATACATTTGGAATGGCTTTGATGCGAAAGCGGATACAGTTGAGGTCTCCTTAGGCATAGCAACTCTCAATTCAATTGATAAGATATCCATTAAGGATAATGGGCATGGAATAAACAGGAAGCAACTTGACATAAAATTTAAGCCTTTTTTTCAATCCGAAAAAATATATGATCCCAAAGATAAGCATTCAGATATACATGGCAAAAATGGAGTAGGGAGGCTTACTTTTTTCACTTTTTGCAGTTCAGTTAAATGGAATACGACATATGCGGAAGATGGTAAGAGTTTTAACTATAACATTGATGTTGATTCTATTTCTTTAGAAAAATATGTAGAAAGCGAAGAAGAAGAAACGAACAAGAACTCAGGGACACTAGTTACATTTTATGGTGTTGACTGCAAAGACTTTTCGCTGGATACAATTAAAACATTTTTAGCAAATGAGTTCTGTTGGTATTTAGAATTAAAAAAGAAACTCAACTATAAGATACTAATAAATGATATTGAGCTTGATTATTCATCAAACGTAAAGATGAGAAAATCTGCAAGCTTTTTGTATGAACCTAGCGGGTTGATATTTGATGTTGATGTTGTACTATGGAATAAAAGGCTTAGTGATTATTCAAAATATTATTATATTGATTTAGAAGGAGAAGAAATAGCTAAAGAAAACACTACTCTAAATAACAAAGGCGATAAATTTTAT
>JAJBUC010000016.1 GCA_020860545.1 Oscillospiraceae bacterium
CGCCAGGTGTCCTCCGCAAGCTGATCCCCATTCTCCCCGGCCGCAATGGCGGAAGATACCGCCTGATTGATCATCGGCAGCAGGCGCATCATGAACTCGTTGTGCGTCGCCTGCACAATCGCCGCGTGGAATTTGCGGTCGGCCTCGGTGCGGTCCTGTCCCGCGCGGATGCAGCGCTCCACCGCCGCCCCCTGCGCCAGTATCGCGGCGAGCTCCTCCTCCGTGGCGCGGCGGCACGCGAGCCGCGCGGCACTCGGCTCAAAAATCTGCCGCAGCTCAAAGAGATCCTGCAGCTGTCCGCGCAGGCGGTCAAGCCTGGAAAAACCGAAGTCGTTCATGGCACCCGCCTGCGCGGAGACAAACGTCCCCCTGCCCCGCCGTATCTCCAAAATTCCCTGTGCGGCCAAGGTGCGGATTGCCTCGCGCAGGGTGGTGCGGCTTACGCCGAACTGTTGGGAGAGATCAATTTCATTGGGAAGCTTTTCTCCCGGCATGATTTTCTTTTCCACCGCAATCATAGTGTATAGCCGCTCTGCCGTCTGTGCGGATAAGCTTTTTTTCTCCATATGCCTCTGCTCCTTTTCTTTCCCCTTGACATATCTAACAATATCATATAATATATTGTCAGACAATGCAAGTGTAGTCAGACAACTTAATCAATTTTTAGGAGGCCTTTCTTATGAGAAGCGACAACGTCACCAAGGGCGTGGAGCGTGCACCCAACCGATCCCTGTTATATGCCCTTGGCTACACCAAAGAAGAGCTCGCGCGCCCCCTCATCGGCATCGTTAGCTCTCAGAATGAAATCGTACCCGGCCACATGAATCTGGACAAGATCACCGAGGCGGTGAAGGCGGGCGTCCGCATGGCGGGCGGCACCCCTATCGAATTTCCCGCCATCGCCGTGTGCGACGGCATCGCCATGGGACACATCGGCATGAAATATTCCCTTGTCACCCGCGAACTGATCGCCGACTCCACCGAGGCGATGGTGCTTGCCCACCAGTTTGACGCGCTCGTGATGATTCCGAACTGTGACAAGAATGTCCCCGGCCTGCTGATGGCGGCGGCGCGGCTGAACATTCCCACCATTTTCTGCTCCGGCGGCCCCATGCTTGCCGGAAAGCTCACCGACGGCCGCCGCACCTGCCTTTCCCACATGTTTGAGGCGGTGGGTGCCTATCACGCCGGAAAGATGGATGCGGCGGGCGTGGAGGAGTACGAGCAGAACGCCTGCCCGACCTGCGGCTCCTGCTCCGGCATGTACACCGCAAACTCCATGAACTGCCTCACAGAGGCGATCGGCATGTCCCTGCGCGGCAACGGGACGATTCCCGCCGTCATGTCGGCCCGTCTGCGGCTGGCAAAGCACACCGGCATGCAGATTATGGAGCTACTGGGGCAGGATATCAAGCCCCGCGATATCATGACTGCAAAGGCGTTTCACAACGCAGAGGCCATCGACATGGCGCTCGGCTGCTCCACAAACTCCATGCTCCACCTGCCCGCCATCGCGCATGAGTGCGGTGTGGAGATGGATCTGGACATGGCCAACGAGATCAGCCGCAAAACCCCCAACCTCTGCCACCTCGCCCCCGCAGGCGACACCTACATAGAGGATCTGGAGCAGGCCGGCGGGGTCTATGCCGTGATGAAAGAGCTCGCAAAGAAAAACCTGATCCATACCGACCTGATCACCGCCACCGGCAAGACCGTTGCGGAAAATCTGGCACCGGTGGAAAATCGCGATCCCAATCTGATCCGCCCCATTGAAAACCCGTACTCCCCCTATGGCGGCATCGCCGTGCTGAAGGGCACCCTCGCGCCGGACGGCTGTGTCGTGAAGCAGTCCGCCGTCGCGGAGGAGATGATGGTACATACCGGCCCCGCGCGCGTCTTTGACAGTGAGGAGGACGCCATTACCGCCATCTATGCCGGTAAAATTGTGGCGGGGGATGTGATTATCATCCGCTATGAGGGGCCGAAGGGCGGCCCCGGCATGCGCGAAATGCTCAACCCCACCTCCGCCATTGCGGGCATGGAGCTCGACAAAGAGGTTGCGCTCATCACGGACGGCCGCTTCTCCGGCGCGACGCGCGGCGCATCCATCGGGCATGTCTGCCCCGAGGCGGCGCAGGGCGGCCCCATTGGACTGGTGGAGGACGGCGACAGGATCGCCATCGATATTCCCAACTGCAAGATTGACCTGCTTGTTGACGAGGCAACGCTCTCCGCCCGCAGGGCGAAGTGGGTCTGCCCACCGCCGAAGATTACAACCGGCTATCTCGCCCGCTACGCAAAACAGGTCACCGACGCGACCAAAGGCGCGGTGCTGGAGGCATAAGCGAAAACGGCAGCTAGATAAGGCGATACGGCACACATGCCGTATCGCCTTAAATTTGTATGTTTCTTATATATTTATCGCAAAATAATCATCGATTTTTATATATTCTGCCACGCACAATATCTTTCTGAGATTTACAATTATTCTGTCATCTTTGCTTCTTTTTTGTAACTTTTGCACCTTGACTTGGCCCTATTTCAGCAGATAAAACGCTCTAAATCCCTTGCAGCGCAAGGCTTCGTTTTTTTATGACAAAACTTCCTCTTGCAATTTGGCGCAATATTGGTTACAATATGGTTACAAACCGGTGTAATAATCGTTACGCCGGATTACAGGAGGATTCAATACAATGCAAAAAAGCAAACAGCGGATCATGGCGGGCATCGCCTGTTTCGCACTCTCAATCAGTCTTGTAAACTGCACGATGGCCGCCACGTCCGGCGAGGATTTCGAAATCTATGTCAATGGCACACAAGTGGATGCACAGTATCCAAAAGATATATATAATGGAGTCACCTATGTCTGCTATCTGCCAATCGTGCAAGCCGCCTATCCCAATTCGCTGGCGGTGTGGAAAGACGGCAAGGTCTACGTAACAGACGAAGGATTTTCTATGACGATTGACCCTAAGTCGAACTATCTTGAGTGCAACGGGCGCTGCTTCTACGCGGCATCCGGCTTCAAAATGGTCAATCAGGCGCTGATTGTTCCCGCGCAGACACTGGCGCAGGCCCTCGGCGGCACTGCGGTATGGGGCGGTGAGTATTCCCTCTACTTTACCACCAGTGAAACCCCCATCCCAACGGGTGACGAGGTGTATAATTCCGATGACCTCTTCTGGCTCTCCCGCATCATCTTTGCAGAGAGCGGCAACCAGAGCCTGGAGGGACAGATTGCCGTTGGCAACGTGGTGCTCAACCGCGTGGCCAGCCCCTCGTTCCCCAACAGCGTGTATGATGTCATCTACCAGCGCAACCAGTTCACGCCCGTCGCCAACAAGAGCATTAACCGCACCCCGTCGGAGGATGCCGTCGCCGCGGCAAAGCTCGCGCTGGAGGGCGCTAACACCGCAAAAAGCAGCCTGTACTTCGTAAATCCGCAGGTGTCCCCCAACAGCTGGGCTTCCCGCGCGCGGACCGATGTCATGCCCATCGGCTCGCACGCCTTCTATGCATAAAATAAGCCTGTCCCAATGCCGACAATGCCGCCGTCCGGAATCCGGACGGCGGCATTGTCGGCATGCCCCTTATTGTACTTGTTAAGCCTCTGCAACACTGGCTTTATAGCTGCCGCGGGTTGCCTCCACACGGCTTGCAATATAATCCGGCACTTCCTCGCGCAGCATGCCCAGGGCGGCGGAGAGCTCATTAAACAGCAGATCCTCCGCCTGCTTCATAAAGCGCTCATCCACGGCACCGAACTTGCGCTTCTGCTCCTGCATCAGCCGTTTTTTCGCGTAGATGGACATGGTCATCTCCAGCAGATTTTCGCAGTCATGCGACCGGATGCCCTCCTTATAGTGCTCGGTCAGCTGGCTGAGCACGTGGTTGTGATAGGGCTGCGCGTGGATGTGCGGAATGCGGTCAATGAGGCGGTTTGCCTCCTCTCTGGAGATAATCGGCCGCATAAAAACCTTTGTATTATTCACAGGCGTATAAATCATGCACTCCTGATGCAGCGGCTTGAGCACATAGTAGCTCTGCGCCTGCTCGCTCCCCTGCGTCGTCTGCTGGGAGATATCCACCACCTCACAGACACCTGTGTTGCCATAAAAAACATACGCTCCAACTTGATACATATTCCGTTCCCTCCATACCGTCATAAAAACCAATGTCATGTTCCATGCTCTTAAATAGAATTACGCTAAAAAACAAGCGAAATCAGCCTGATACGTCCTGATACGTTTTGGGGCAGACTGCACGGATTTTTGCCTGAATCGCCTTTAAATCGGCAAAGGTCTCAGGCCGTTTTCCGGGGTCGCGCAAAAGCGCCGCCGGATGGTACACCGCCATCATGGAGACGCCCGCGCGCTCCTCCCATTTGCCGTGGTCGCGGGTAATCTTGAAATCGGGGGAGATGATACGCATGGCGGCAACGCGGCCAAGGCAGACAATAATCTTTGGCCGGATCAGGGAAACCTGCGCGCGCAGATAACCGATACACGCGTCCTGCTCCACATTGAGCGGATCGCGGTTGCCCGGCGGGCGGCATTTGACCATATTTGCAATATAGACGTTCTTCTCCCGGCTGAGATCAATCAGGGTCAGCATATCGTCGAGCAGCTTTCCGGCCCTGCCCACAAACGGCTCCCCCGTGAGGTCCTCCTGCTCACCGGGTCCTTCGCCGATGAGCATCACCTCAGCCTCCGGCGGCCCGACGCCAAACACTACATTCGTCCTTGTCTCCGCCAAAGCGCAGCGCTGGCAATTCATACACGCGCTGCGCAGCTCTTCCCATTCGTTCACAGATGTCTCATCCCTTGCTCCTGTTTGTTATGATTAATGATATCACAAATCCGCCGGATTTGCAAAAGTTCCAGGACAATTTATTTAGAATGTTGACATCGTTGGATAGAAATGGTACTATCATAAAGTAGACAATTTTATGATATTTCCAGTAAATGAATATCTGATGTGTTTCTTAAGTTGAGGATTCCTCAAAGATGCCCTGCATCCACGGAGCCTAAACCGGTCACAATGTGCCCCTGTAATTGTGAGACGATCACCTGAGAAATCGGGTGATATGCCCTGATCTGGCGAAGAAACAGACAAGCCCGGCGGCATCGCTGCGGGGATACCGGTGTGCCATTGGGGG
>JAJBUC010000036.1 GCA_020860545.1 Oscillospiraceae bacterium
CGGAGCTCAGGCAGCGGTGTCCGGGCGCTGTATTCGGCTGCCGGCAGCATGGACTGCCGCTTGTGATGGAGGCCGATCTGGCTGGAGATGTGCGCCTGCTGCAGCAGGCGCAGGGTGCGGCGGAGCAGCTGATGATAGCACATCCAGGACTGGAGGGCGCAGAACTCGCGCCCCTGCGCGCGCGGGTCGACCGGATGTTCGCGCAGGCGGAGGGGACACTGAACTAATACCTCGCTATTCAGCGATTGAAACGGAGACTCGTATAAGGGAAAAAACCGGCTTGTAAGACGGAAAAGACCGGGGATACGACAGTAACCATCGTATCCCCGGCCTTTTCCATTGTGCTGCTACTGCGCCATATACTTGGTCAGTGCCTTGCGAAAACTGTCGTTCACCTTGTGTATTTCACAAAATTTGTCGGCAGTATTCTGATCACAGAGGCCCTTATCAGCACTTTCTTTGATGATGTTGGCAACATCCCGTGCGGTAAGTTGGGTTAAAAAAGTGCCCTGCTCATAGACAATGCCGCCGTTAGGGAAGATGCCGTTTCCCGCTTTGTAGGCAATCTTTGCCTCCTCTTTCGGTGCAGTCTCACCTGCGGAAGGCAAAAACGTAATGACGCCTTCGGAATTGATGCTTCCTTGCATGGGTATCACCTCCTCTATTTAGAATATTTTAACCAGTAGACAGAAAAAAGTAAAGTATTTTTTATAAAAATATGTCTGTAATCGGTCTGAGAGAAATTTGTTTTCATTTTCACAGTTGTAAAGCATGTAGTTTTGTAATACAATATTTAGAATACATATAAAGAAAGAAGAAGGCTGCTGACGCTACCTGATGTTTCAGCGGGCTTTTGAGGTGATCAGATTGGGTCTTCGCATCGGCATTGATATTGGCTCCACAACGGTGAAAGTTGTGGTGTTGGACGAGACAGACAAGCTGTTGTTTCGCTCGTATGAACGGCATTACTCCAAGGCCCGGGAACGGGCGGCGGAGACACTGCGCGCAATCTCAGACCAGCTTGAGGGCCGGCAGGTTCAGCTCGTGATGACCGGCTCCGCCGGATTGGGGGTTGCCAAAGCGGCCGGCATCGACTTTGTGCAGGAGGTATACGCGACCGCCGCTGCCGTGCGGCAGTACATACCGGATACGGATGCCGCCATTGAGCTGGGGGGAGAGGACGCAAAGATCATCTTCTTCGGCGGCGCATTGGAAGAGCGGCTGAACGGCTCCTGCGCGGGCGGTACCGGCGCGTTTATCGACCAGATGGCGACGCTGCTGAATGTCACGGCGGCGGAGCTGGACGCGCTTTCCCTGAAGCACGAAAAGATTTATCCCATCGCCTCCCGGTGCGGCGTCTTTGCAAAAAGTGACGTGCAGCCGATTTTGAATCAGGGCGGGCGGAAAGAGGATATCGCGGCGTCCATTTTTCAGGCGGTCGTCGATCAGACGGTCGGCGGGCTCACGCAGGGCCGCCCGCTGACGGGAAAGATTGTCTTTTTGGGCGGCCCGCTGCATTTTCTGCAGGGCCTGCGCGCGCGTTTTGTGGAGACCCTGCATTTGGACAGCGCGCACGCCGTTTTCCCGGAGGACGGCGACTGCTTTGCCGCCATTGGGGCGGCGCTCTGCGCGTCGGACTATCCGGCGTATACCTTTGAAGATTTGCTGTGCCGGTTGGAGCAGAGCGTAGGTGAGGCCACCAGCGTGGACACCATGCCGCCGCTCTTCAAAACACCCGCCGATTACGCCGCGTTTTCAGCCCGTCATGACGCATCCAGTCCGCCGCACATA
This sequence comes from Oscillospiraceae bacterium, assembly GCA_020860545.1. GTDB lineage: Bacteria > Bacillota > Clostridia > Oscillospirales > Oscillospiraceae > JAJQEJ01. The sequence goes on from JAJBUC010000036.1 coordinate 1,792, forward strand.
CCGCTCGAAGACTATGCGGGCGACGCGTGGCTGGGCATTGACGCAGGCTCCACCACGACAAAAATGGCGCTCATTGGGCCGCTCGGCGAGCTGCTTTATACCTACTACCACTCCAATCAGGGCAATCCTGTCCCCATTGTGCTCGCGCAGCTCAAGGAGATATACCGCCTGTGCGGCGACAGGGTGACGATCAAGGGCGCCGCCGTGACCGGCTACGGTGAAGATCTCATCAAAAACGCCGTTTCCTGTGACACGGGTCTGGTGGAAACCGTGGCACACTACAACGCCGCCGCGCACTTTGACCCCAAAGTTGATTTCATCATCGACATCGGCGGGCAGGATATGAAGTGCTTTAAAATCCGCAACGGCGCGATTGACTCCATCCTGCTCAATGAGGCGTGCTCCTCCGGCTGCGGTTCGTTTATCGAATCGTTCGCCCGCGCGCTGGGGCAGGACATCAAAGATTTTGCGAAAATTGGTTTGTTCGCCGAACATCCCGTTAACCTCGGCTCGCGCTGCACCGTGTTTATGAATTCCTCCGTGAAGCAGGCGCAGAAGGACGGTGCGTCCATTGAGGATATTTCGGCGGGGCTCTCCATCTCCATTGTTAAGAATGCGGTCTATAAGGTCATCCGCGCCGCCAATGCCGACGACCTGGGCAAGCACATTGTCGTGCAGGGCGGCACCTTCCTCAACGATGCGGTACTGCGCGCCTTTGAGCAGGAGTTAGGGCGCGACGTGACCCGTCCCACCATCGCGGGGATTATGGGGGCGTTCGGCGCGGCGCTCGCCGCGCGCGATTTGGGGCTGGAGCGCACGGCACTGCTGGACGCGGCAGCGCTGGAAACGTTTACGCATACCTCGAAGCCCACGACCTGCAACCTCTGCAACAACCACTGTGCGCTCACGGTAAACCAGTTTGACGGCGGGCGCAGATTTCTCTCGGGCAACCGCTGCTCCCGGCCGCTCGGCAGGGAGAAGAGTGAAATGCCGGACCTCTACCGCTATAAGTACGAAAAGCTGCAGCAGCTGCAGGGGAAGGGCGCGGGCACCGGCAGCCGCGGGCGGATCGGCCTGCCGTTTGGACTCAATCTTTTCGAAAATCTCCCGTTCTGGTTTGCCTTTTTTACGGGCCTCAACTTTGAGGTGGTGCTCTCGCCCCGCTCTTCGCGCGCGCTCTATCTCAAGGGGCAGCACACCATCCCCTCCGACACGGTCTGTTATCCGGCGAAGCTTATGCACGGGCATATAGAGGCGCTGCTTGAGGAAGGGGTCGACGCGATCTTCTACCCCTGCATGCCGTACAATTTCGACGAGAAGGCGGGGGATAACCACTACAATTGCCCGGTGGTCGCGTACTATCCCGAGCTGTTGCAGGCCAATGTCCCCGCCCTCAAAACAACCCGTTTTCTCTGCCCATATGTCGGGCTGCACCGCCCAAAGGATTTTGAAAAGCGCATTTCGGCATACATGCTGGAGCAGTTTCAAGTACCCAGGAAGGAGACTGCCGCCGCCGTCCGCGCGGCCTATGCGGCCTATGACGATTACAAAGCGGATATCCGCGCGACAACGCAGGAGTATGTCCGCTTTGCCCGCGCGCACGGGCATCCCATTCTGGTGCTGGCAGGGCGGCCCTACCATGTCGACCCTGAAATCAACCACGGGATCAATGACCTCATCACTTCCTTCGGCTTTGTAGTCATCACTGAGGACGCACTCGCCTATATGGAGGACTATGAGGCGCGGCGGGTGCTCAATCAGTGGACGTTCCAGACCCGTATGTATCAGGCGGCGCGCTATGTCTGCAAGCAGCCGGACATGCAGCTCATTCAGCTGGTATCCTTCGGGTGCGGCATTGACGCGATCACAAGCGACGAGATGCGCGCCATTCTGGAGAAGGGCGGTAAGCTCTATACCCAGCTCAAAATTGACGATATCAGCAATCTGGGTGCCGTCAGGATTCGGATTCGCTCCCTTATGGCGGCTGTGGATGCGCGAGGCGACCGCACACAGTCCCCCGCGTCTTGAAAGGAACAAAAGCAATGGCAGAACTCATTTATGACAAAACCGGCCGTCTTCTCTTTACGGAGGAGATGAAAAAGGAATACACGCTGCTGATTCCGCAGATGCTGCCGGTTCATTTCGGCCTGATGGCCCGTATTCTGGAGCGGGACGGGTTTCACGTGTCCATGCTCACCACGCACCACCGCGGCATTGTGGACGAGGGGCTCAAGTACGTCCACAACGACACCTGTTACCCGGCGCTGCTTGTCATCGGGCAGCTTATTGACGCGGTGAAGCACGGCGGATATGACCCGCACAAGGTCGGGCTGCTGATTACACAGACCGGCGGCGGCTGCCGTGCGTCAAACTACATTCACCTGCTGCGTAAGGCGCTCGAAAAGGCGGGGCTTGCCTATATTCCCGTCGTTTCCATCAACCTCTCCGGTCTGGAGCCGAATCCGGGCTTTAAGCTTGGTCTCGGCGTCCTGCGCCGCGCCATTTTTGCGATGATGTACGGTGATTTGATCGTGCAGGTGGCCAATCAGGTGCGCCCGTATGAGGTCAATCCGGGGGAGGCTGACCGGACGGTGGAGGCATGCGAAACCTTCCTGCTCAGCGACATGGACGAGGGGAAGGGGTTATCCTACAAAAGTATGGTACGCAATTTTGACCGCATTGTAGATACCTTCCGTACCGTACCCGTGGCGGGAGAGCCGAAGGTGCGCATCGGCGTGGTGGGGGAGATTTATATCAAATACTCCCCCCTCGGCAACAGCAACTTGGAGCAATTTCTGCTCGATGAGGGCGCGGAGCCGGTGGTGCCGGGCCTGACGGATTTTATTATCTTTAAAATCTATAACCGCGAAGTGGACGTCGATCTCTACGGCGGCAAGTGGATTAAAAAAGCCGTCTGCCGTTTTCTGCGGCGCTATGTGGAAAAGTGTCAGCGCGCTATGATCGCCGCAATGGCAAAGGGCGGCTACCGCGCGCCCGGCACATTTGAGGATCTGCACAAGCTGATCAAGGGCTATCTGGGCGACGGGAACAAGATGGGGGAGGGCTGGCTGCTTACGGCAGAAATGCTCGAGCTCATCCACACCGGAACGCCGAATATCGTCTGCACACAGCCCTTCGGGTGCCTGCCGAACCACATTGTCGGGAAAGGGATGGTGCGCAAGCTCAAGGACGACTATAAATAGTCAAATATAGTTGCAATTGATTATGATGCGTGTTAGACTAAGCTCAATCTGGCGCACCGGGGCAGGCTTCG
>JAJBUC010000132.1:0-1969 GCA_020860545.1 Oscillospiraceae bacterium
GGGTCAGTCCGTCAGCGAGGCGGTCATCACGGTACCCGCGTACTTTACCGACGCCCAGCGTCAGGCGACCAAGGACGCCGGGCGTATTGCTGGGCTGGAGGTTAAGCGCATCATCAACGAGCCAACCGCGGCAGCGCTGGCATACGGCGCGGATAAGGAAAGCGACCAGAAGATCATGGTCTACGACCTGGGCGGAGGCACGTTCGATGTCTCCATTCTGGAGGTGGGCGACGGCGTCATCGAGGTGCTCGCGACCGCCGGTAATAACCGCTTGGGCGGCGATGATTTTGACAAGTGTATCATTGACTGGATGGTCGCCGAATTCAAGAAGGATTCCGGCATTGACCTCTCGGGCGACAAGGTTGCCCTCCAGCGCCTGAAAGAGGCGGCGGAGAAGGCGAAGATTGAGCTCTCGGGCGTCACCTCATCTGCCATTAACCTCCCGTATATCACCGCCGACGCAACCGGCCCAAAGCATCTGGATCTCACGCTCACACGCGCGAAATTTAACGAGCTGACTGCCCATCTGGTGGAGGCGACCACCGGTCCGGTGCGGCAGGCGATGAGCGACGCGGGCCTGACGCAAAACGACCTTGCCAAGGTTCTGCTGGTCGGCGGCTCCACGCGTATTCCCGCCGTGCAGGACGCGGTGAAAAAGCTCACGGGCAAAGAGGGCTTTAAGGGCATTAACCCGGACGAGTGCGTCGCCGTCGGCGCGGCACTGCAGGGCGGCGTGCTGGTTGGCGATGTAAAGGGGCTGCTGCTTCTCGACGTTACCCCTCTCTCCCTCGGCATTGAGACGATGGGCGGCGTAATGACCAAGCTCATCGAGCGCAACACCACCATTCCCGCCAAAAAGAGTCAGGTCTTCACCACCGCGGCCGACAACCAGACGTCTGTAGAGGTGCATGTCCTGCAGGGCGAGCGTGAAATGGCACAGTACAACAAGACACTCGGCCGCTTTAATCTCGACGGCATTGCCGCCGCCCGCCGCGGCGTGCCGCAGATTGAGGTGACGTTCGACATTGACGCAAACGGCATTGTAAACGTCTCCGCAAAGGATCTGGGTACCGGCAAAGAGCAGCATATTACCATCACCTCATCTACCAATATGTCCAAGGAGGATATTGAAAAAGCGGTGAAGGATGCCGAGCAGTTTGCCGCCGAGGACGCAAAGCACAAAGAGGAGGTCGAGATTCGCAATCAGGCCGACCAGATGGTCTATCAGACTGAAAAGACGATGGAGGATCTGAAGGATAAGATCTCCGCGGACGAGAAGAGCACCCTGGATGCCGCGCTTACACGGGTGAAGGACGCGCTCAAGGGAACCGATACCGAGGCCATTCAGCATGCGACAGAGGAGCTTACCAAGGCATTTTATCCCATCAGCGAGCGGATATACCAGCAGCAGGGCGGCGACCAGCCGGGCGGCGGCGCGGATGTCGGCGCGGCGGAGAGCGAGCCGAATGTGGTGGACGCGGATTATGAGGTTGTCGATGACGATAACGCGCAGTGACAGCATAAGCGCTGACAGGGTGGGGCGGTGCGCTCCACCCTGTCAGACCGGTATGTACCGAACAGGAGGAGGTGAGTGAGATGGCGGAACAAAAAAGAGACTATTACGCCGTGCTGGGCGTCTCCAAGGGTGCGTCGGACGATGAGCTGAAGAAAGCGTACCGCAAGCTGGCAAAGGATTACCACCCCGATCTGAACCCAAACGACAAAACGGCGGAGCGTAAATTTAAAGAGGTGAATGAGGCGTATGAGGTCTTGTCCGACAAGGAGAAGCGCGCGCGCTACGACCAGTTTGGCCACGCGGGGGTTGACCCCAATTTCGGCGCTGGCGGCGGTGGGTTTTCGGGCGATTTTGGCGGATTCGACTTCGGCGACATTTTCAGCTCCTTTTTCGGCGGCGGCTGCGGCGGCGGCGATGGCCGGGCGCGCAACGCGCCGCAGAAGGGGAGCAGTC
>JAJBUC010000132.1:1979-11698 GCA_020860545.1 Oscillospiraceae bacterium
CACCTCGGATACCATTACATTTGAAGAAGCGGCGTTCGGCTGTGAGAAAGAGATCAGCGTAAATCGGACGGAGCTATGCGACACCTGCGGCGGCTCAGGCTGCGCGCCGGGGACGACGGCGGAGGTCTGCTCGAACTGCCACGGTGCGGGCAGCGTGCGTGTGCAGCGCGGTGGCGGCGGATTTTCCTTCTCAAGCACATCGCCCTGCCCAAATTGCCACGGAACGGGAAAGATCATCCATCAGCCGTGTTCCTCCTGCGGTGGCGGGGGCACCGTGCGCCACCAGCGGAAAATCACCGTCAATATCCCGGCGGGTATTGACGACGGGCAGGCAGTGTCGCTGCGCGGACAGGGCGGTGCGGGCGTTAACGGCGGCCCTGCGGGCGACCTGCTGATCGCAGTCACCGTGCGGCCCCACGTGCGCTTCCAGCGTGACGGGATGAATGTCTATCTGGAGCAGGAGGTCAGCTTTTTGCAGGCGGCACTGGGCGCGGAGTTGGAGATTCCCACCCTAGACGGCAATGTGAAGTGGACGTTGCCTGAAGGAACGCAGCCGGGCACCACCTTCCGCCTGCGGGGGAAAGGCATCCCCGCAGTAAATGGCCGCGGGCGCGGCGACCAGATGGTGACGGTGAAGGTGAAGGTGCCCAAGAACATGACGCAGGAGCAGAAGGACGCACTGCGCGCGTTCGGCACGGCGATGGGTGATAGTACCAGCGAGCCGGAGAGTAAACCGTTTTTCGAAAAACGGAAACGGAAAAAAGGGTAAGCCGTTTATACTGTTTGCCGAGGAGTTCCCCTCCAAAAGAAACAAACAATGCCCGGGTCTGTATTGTATAGACCCGGGCATTAAATTATCTGACTTGTTTTTTACGCTGACGCCTGATATCCTCGCCGTAAAACGGCAGCAAGCGGTATTCCCCGTCCAGGCGGGAGGCGATCTGCCCGCTATAGCGGGCGTAAATATCGTCCATGGAGAGGTTGGTGGAGATAATGGTACGTGTCCCCTCCATCAGCCGGGTGTTGATGAGCCTGTAGAGCGCGGATTGGACAAACGGGGTATTCATCTCACTGCCCAGATCATCCACAATGAGCAGCTCACACTTTAAATAGCGGCTCGTATCCTGCGCGGCGTTTTCGTTTTTGGAAAACTTTTGCTCCTCGAAGCGGGTGAGTATATTTACGGACGTATCGTATACCACCGATACACCCTTTTCGGCGACCACACGCGCGATACAGGCCGACAGGAAGGTCTTTCCCAAGCCGGGTGCGCCGGAGAGCAGTATATTCCGGATAACAAACGAGGGGAACTTCTGTGCAAAATTCAGGCATACATCATAGATAAATTCCATATTTTCTTTTGGTGTGATTGGCTCACCAGGCCACGGCAGGTCACTGTAGTAGGAGAGAGAGAAGCGATCAAAGGACTGCGTCCCCAAGTGCAGCAGGCTGGACAGGGTGACAATCTGCTCCTCAGCGCATAGGGTTTTGAGGCATTCGCACATTTTTGTGCCGCACCACCCTCTGTCCTGACAGATTGGGCACGCATACTGTTCATCCAGTGCATTATACGGATACCCATGCGCCACCAAAAGCTCCGCGCGCTCCGCCTGCAGGTTCAAATTTTCCTCCCGCACCTGAGCCAAAGCCTGGGCGGGGTCATCCCCGGTGCGCAGAGATGCGGTGATAATGCCGGAAATGGTCTCCCGCAGCTGCCGGTCAATCTGTACAACACGGGGAATTTTTCGGTAAATCTCTGCCCTGCGTTCCTCTGCGCTGTGCTCCCGCGCGCTCCGCCTTGCCTCGAGCCGCTCAGTCGCGCGGCGCATGACCTCGCGTTCATAAGCCATGATTAGCCCTCTCCCTCCTGTTCGTGCTGCCGTTTCATATAAGCACGCAGCCATTCCACATCCTCATGCGCGCGGGTTGTGCCCGGCTGTGCCCCCCGTGTGTCCTGCGCAAGCGGTTTTTTCGCGCGGTAATACCCGGGCTTTGTATCCCCCTTTTCGATCTCCTCCGGCGCATGGAGATTCTGGCGGTGCCAGCGCAGCAAAATAGAATTCATGTAATTCCAGTTCATATTCTGCTTTTGGAACAGCGTGCGCTCATAGGCCAGCCGGATACTCTCGTCCGGAAAGCCCATCTCTACCCAGCTCTCCAAAAATCCGCGCTCTTTTTCCGTTGCGTTGCGCCCCTTGATATTCAGCTCAGCAAGCAGTGCCGCCTCACGGCTGCGCAGCTGTGCCTTGCGGCTCAGAAATTCCTCTGCGGCCTCTACTGTATCGATCTGCCTGTTTTTCCAGAAAAAACCGTGCCTGCTGATGGTGGAAAGGCGCGGACGCCGCCCGACGCCGTATTTGCGCTCATACTCCTCGATGCACCAGTTGACAAGGAGAAAAATGACTTCAGGCGGAAGGGCAAGGTAGTCATATAGCGTATATAGCGTTTTCAAGTCGGCGGTGGATAAAATTTTGCCCAGACTCTTTTGTACTTCGGCGGCAAGCCCTGGGAAATCGGAATCCGGTGCAGCGAGCTCCCGGTTAATATCTGCGGTGGAATACTCCGGCGGCGTCTCCGGGATAACGGTTTCTGCGGGCGCAGCAGGCTTTTCCGGCTGTATTTTATCCAAGAGCTGCATGGCATAGAGCGCGGCATAGGCGCTGTCCAGCCGCTGCGGCGTCCATTTCGCAAGCGCTGTTTGCGTGCGTCCTGACAGCATATTTAAATAAAGGAGTGCGGCATCGCCGTTGTCCCCGTCCACCAACCGCGTAACAGCCGACGTGCTCAATGCCACAATCTCACCGGGCCGAAGGAACTGCTCAGGCACCCTTATCACCTCTTTCATCTGGCACAGTTATATGAATTCTATTTTATCACGAACCGCCGCAAAGCGAAACTATAAAAAGGGAGAATTGTCGTAAGCACGAGACAATTGTCCTTTTTGCGGGCAGCACGCGCCATGCGCAGATAAAAAATGTACTAAAATACCAACAATTATGTGGATGCAGAAAGGAAGGATGGCAATTCTCAATAAAATATCATAAGCTGCTTTGTAAAAAAAAACAAAAATTAAGAAACTGTGAATTTCTTTCTTGAGTGTATACCTACAATACACCCTATGCTTTTTGTAACGATATAAGGCAGGTGCCCGCCCGCCATATATTGTACTAGAGAGGCCCGGTACGGCTGTTCCCTCTGCAGTTTTACCGGGAGAGGCGAAATTTATATACTTTATTAAGGGAGTGAGTGTTTTGGCTTTAGCAGTTGCTTTGATTTACTTCGTGTTAATCACCGTCCTCTCAATCATCCAATCTCGGCGCAGCGTAAAGAGCTCCAAAGACTTTACCAAAGCCGGCGACGGTATGAGTTGGCTACTCGTTACATTCAGTTTTGTGCTTGTTCCGCTCGGTTCGGGGCATACGCTGAGTCTCTGGGAAACGGCGACCAGCGGCATCGGTGCCTCCGCAATATGGTGGGCCGTCGGTGCGGGTGCTATCTTCCTGCCGCTCATGATGCTCTGGTTGGGCCCGTGGGTGCGCGACACCCGGCTCAACACCATGCCGGAGATCATTGAAAAGATGTTTGGCCGCGGCCTCGGCAGCCTGCACGCCGCGTTCCAGACAATGACATGGACGGGCATCGGCATCTCAGAGACCATCGCCACCGGCACTGCCATCTACGGCCTGACCGGCGGTAACCTGAGCCTCCAGTGGTGCGTTTGTATCGCCATTGTACTTATGCTTGTATACGTTCTCTTCGGCGGCGTACTCCAGATGGCCTTCCTGAATGTTATCAACTCCTGCGTCCTTTTGGCCGGTGCGTATATCAGCCTTGGTTTCATCGGCACGTACCTCGCCGCCAACTACTTTGGCTGGGCCGGGATACAGGAGGTTTACGCCGGCATGGGCGGCGCGTGGGACGCCTTAAAGGACACCCTGATGCCACTGCGAGATCAGCTGGGCCTGGTCGAAATGTCCCCGGTTATGACTACCAATACCGATATGGGGAACAAGGATCTGTGGCTTAACGTCATTATCCCGGTGGTTGTACTTCACACCTCCGCAGGCGCGGTTTCCCAGAGCATGAACAACACCTTCTTTGCCGCGAAAGATAACCATGCCTGCCGCAAGGGCGTGTTCCTCGGCTGTGGACTCAACGTTATGTCTTGTGTACCGTGGGTTATCATGGCGCTGGTCGGCATGACAATCCCGACCGTCCTGCAAGCGGGCGGCGCAGAAGTTTCCAAGACCGTCGTGCCACTGCTCGCCATGGAGGCACTGCCCGCACCGATCCTCGGCCTCTTGATGATCAGCCTTCTGGCGGCCTGCCTCTCTACCGGCGGCAGTATCCTGATGGGCAACGGTATGGTCATTGCATCAGACGTCATCAAGCACCCCTGGAAGCCGGATATGAGCGATAGGGCGTTCATGATCCTGTTGCGTGTCTGCATCGTCATCATGGCGGTTGTCCTTCTCATCGGTGCGCTCAACATGGCGGTTGTCTTCCCGGTCTTCCTGTGGTGCTTCTCGTTTGGTATTCCGGTCTTCGTTGTCTATCTGTGCGGCATGATCTGGAAGGCGAGCAGGCCTGCAGCATGGATCACCATTTTGGTTGCCTACGTTGTAAACATCTACTGGACGTTCTGGACCCCGGCATGGGCCACCGGACCGTGGGCGCTGAATATGTATATCGTTAGTATTATCTCGGTGGTGCTTGGTGTCATTCTCACCGCAATTCTGCCCGGCACACCGGGGCTGCGCACCAAGAAGTACGCGCAGCTGCATCCGGCGGAAGCCATACCACGCACCTAAATCATCTCAATGCTTGATTAGAAGGGAGCATGCACTATGTGGGTTATTAGTATTATCATATCACAGATTATTATTTCCATGATATGTTGCGCTGTCATCTTCCTGATCTGGAAGCTGACCAGCGGAAGAGGCATCAAATTCTGGTAAAAGAAAGGGGTTGTGCAATATGGAAGTTGCAGCATTAAGCGCTCCCGTTGCTATCTATCTGCTTTGTTTCTGTGCGGTTCTCCTCGTTGTTACCTTTGTGGGGTATGCCAGAAATAAAGATAGGGATAAAAAAGATTGATTCCGAGTTTCGCTTAGGAGCAAAGAGGGTCAGGGGCACCGCGTGTATGCGCGGTGCCCCTGAATTACTTGTTGACAGAAAACGATGGCGTGTATGTGTGCGGTGTGTTATACTATGGGACAAAGGAAGTGCATATCCAATGTTATTTCAAAAGAATATTGAGCCACGCTGCGCCTATTGTTTGCGTGGTGCCAAGCTCAGCGAGGATAGCGTGCTCTGCGCAAAGCGCGGCATTGTATCGCCCGCGCATGCCTGCAGGGTGTTCCGCTATGACCCGCTCAAGCGTGTTCCGCCCAAAGTAGTCCTGCCAGATTTTAAAAAGCTGATTCCGGAGGACTTCACCCTGTAAATTTTTGCATATCTACATATTGCGCGAGGGCGCACCCGCAGGAAATCTGGTTTCCTGTGGGTGCGCTGTATTTCAGGTATTTTTCCTGGTTCCTCCGCGCACCCCGCCCCTCCTATTGGCATAGATTAACATTGAGAACCACAATGCACTGGAGGGTAAAATTATGGTAACGGAACCACAAATCCGATTTTTTTTGGGTGCAAATTCCCCTACCGGCTTCTACTCATTGTTTGACCAACTCATTGCGCCTGAGGAGGCGGAAGATATCCTGATTCTCAAGGGCGGACCGGGCTGCGGTAAATCCTCTCTCATGCAGCGGGTCTCGTCTGCCATGGAGGCAAACGGCTTGCAGGTGGAGTACATACAATGCTCCGGCGACCCGGAGTCATTGGACGCAATCGTCATGCCGGAGATAAAAACCGCAATTGTAGACGGCACCGCACCCCACATCGTGGAGCCACTATGCCCCGGTGTGGTGGAGCGGTATGTAAACCTCGGCGCGTGCTACAACAAGGAAGCGCTCGCGCGCGAGCGGCTGCAAATTACCGCCCGCACGGCTCAATATAAGACCTGCTACCAGCGCGCATACCGATGTCTCGGCGCGGCGGCGCAAATTGCGGAAGACGTGCGTACCCTCGTGATTACTGAGACGCTGGAGGGGAAAATTGCCAAGCGCGCAAAGGGTATCCTGCAGCGTGAGGTCAAGAAGAGCGGGGGAGACGGTGGGCATTCCGTGCAGCGGTTTCTGGGCGCGATTACGTGGCAGGGGGTCCTGTGCAATTTTAAAACTGCGGACGCCACCTGCAAGCGCGTCTATGAGCTGGTCGACAGCTACGGCACGGCGCACATTCTGCTCACCCATCTGGCAGCCGGGGCCATGGCGGGCGGCTACGATGTGATCACCTGCCCCGCACTGCTTGCGCCCGAGCGCATGGAGCATCTGCTGATCCCTGCGCTTTCGCTTGCCTTTGTCACAAGTACACCCGCGCTCCCCTATCCCGGCGCGCCCTACCGCCGTATTCGGCTTGATGCCATGCCCGATGCGGAGCTCTTGCGACGCAACAAGGCACGGCTGCGTTTCTCCCGTAAGGTATCCGCCGCGTTGGTGGATGAGGCGGTCACATCACTTGCGCACGCCAAAGCGCTGCATGATGAGCTGGAGGGACTGTACAATCCATTTGTCGATTTTACCCGTGTCTACGAGATGGCAGACACCATCGCGGCAGAACTGGTGGCGCGGGCAGCGGCGAAAGGCGGCGTGTAAGCAATACAAAAAAGCTCCGCTATGGCAAAAGCGGAGCTTTTCTGGGTTATGCCTGACGCAGGAGCTGGAGCATTTCGTCAATTTTTTTTGGCGGCAGAAATGCCTCCGACGCCGAGATGACCTGCTCCAATGTAATACTGCGCGCAGCGCCCTGAATGGGATGCTTTGAAATTATGGGGATTTTTTTATAAATAATTGCTTTGGATTGCGGGGAATCTAAGAGCTCGCCAATCGTAATACGGTTGTTCTTTAAATCCAAAATCATCACCTCAATGCTATCATATGCAGAGAAATGAAAGAATTGACTTGTATCTTTTCCGATTACGCTCTATAATAAACGGCAACATCATTTCACCGCGCGCAAGGAGTTTTTGTCCATGAAAAAGAAAAGAAGAATGACAATGCGCGAAGAGTTTCACCAAAATCCATGGCTGTTTTCCGTCTACTTCATTCTCCGCGCTGTGGTGGTCGCCATCATGGTTGCGCAGTTTTTTAATGGAAACTATGAAAACTTTTTCTTATGTATACTGGCGCTTATCCTGTTTATGATACCCAGTTTTGTGGAGCGCAGAATTCATATCGACGTGCCCGATACGCTGGAAATCATTATCTTACTCTTTATCTTTGCCGCGGAAATTTTGGGGGAGATCCGCGCGTATTATATTGCCTTTCCCTACTGGGATACCATGCTGCATACCATCAACGGTTTCCTGTGCGCGGCGATCGGGTTTTCCCTTGTGGATATTCTCAACCGCCATAAGTCGCTGACCTTTACCCTTTCACCGATCTATATGGCGTTGGTCGCTTTTTGCTTTTCCATGACGATCGGCGTTATGTGGGAGTTTGCAGAGTTTTTCATGGATACTGTTTTCAGGCTTGATATGCAGAAGGACAGCATTGTCAGCGTCATCAGCTCCGTGATGCTCGATCAGAGCACACAGGGGAATAAGCCGGTTATCGTGGGCGATATTGTGGACGTCATTGTGGTGCACAGCGACGGCTCTCAGGAGGCGCTGGGACTGGGCGGCTACCTTGACATCGGACTCATTGACACAATGAAGGATCTGTTTGTCAACTTCATTGGCGCAGTTGTGTTTTCTGTAATCGGTTATTTCTATGTGAAAGGCTCCGGTCAGGGCCGCGGCAAGATTGTGGAGCGATTTTTGCTGCGCTGGAAGAAAAAGAATCAGGAGGAGGATTAGAGGTATAAAACATATTTGAGGTGTCGATACTATTAGCGTACGAATAGCGTACAAACAAGGAGGTATATGTTATGGACCAGTCGAAACAGCAGGTAAATTCAAAAATCCGTTGTAGCGTGGAGAGTTGTAGTTACCATACCAGCCACTATTGTACCCTTGATTCCATCAGTGTGGGATGCAGTGATTCAAAGGTGCATGCCAGCAAAGATACAGAGTGCAATTCCTTCCGCCTGGGGCAGTAATTGCCTCCAAACAATTAAGAAATGCACCACAAATGGAGAGACTCTTTTGGTAGCAAAACTGTATCAGAGTAGCTGCCATACAGGGGTGCAAAAGAGAAAACGGGCATATCGTCAAATGGCGGTATACCCGTTTTATCACGCTGCAAAAGCTTTTTTCTGCGCATACTGCCATTCGGCTAATGGCTGTGTTGGCACAATGCTCACACCGCCACAGCAACGCGTTATCCACGTTGGAGCGGTTTCTTGTTCGATCATCAACGCTTTCCTGTACACCTGTGCATTGGTCTGAATCAGGTGATTACGTGTGATTGCCAGTCAAAGCATTTTCTACCGCCTTACGGATTACCTTGCTGGAATAGGTTGCAGACGATATTGCATCAACATCGGTCCGCTGTTCTTCAACCATGTGTTCCACAATGATTTCTGCAGCCGCTCCCTGTTCATGGCGATGCTCCAGTAAATTGATATAGGTCAGCGTTCCGTCTTCTATACCGACTTCTACTTTGGCGAATATGACACCTGAATCATATTCGCCAGTGTATACACCATCAGCAATCAACGCCAAATCAATATCCTCAAAAACCAGCGCATCTACTTTATCTTTATAAGAACTGTACTTGTTGGTCAGTGCATACGCGACGATTGCGCCGATGACCAGAACAAGTAGAATGACAATCACAACAATACCCGTTTTTTTGCTCACTTTTGTGCTACGATACATGTACAGTCCTCCTGTGTTTCTTTTTGATGGAATCGCCTGTTTTTCGCCTGCTTGCCGTTCCGGCCGATATAACACATGGCCGACTTTTTTTATTCCCGTGCTTTGCCCGCCTAAGATCCATCGCCAATCTCCTTTGCGATAGAATGAAACATCATTTGAAATCCAAATTGCAGGAAGTCCTCTTTGCGCATACCCATTCGTTGATAAATATAATCTTGTTTTTGGATTGCAAAGGATACAATGCCCGATAGTGCCGCCCAGTGCACGGAACCCGTGGGGAGAGATGGAAAATCAGCATCAAAAAATCCCTGCTCAATTCCACGCTTTACCAGAATATCAACATCATCATTCAGCGCTTCACCCATTTGAAAGATGTCATTGAGGACTGGGGTTTCCGTCCGGCTTTGTGCGTCGGAAGCAATTGTCTCTAACATGCTATGGAAATACAAAGGTTTTTCTTCGCAAAACTTAGCAAGCTCATTACAAATATCCAAATATGTTGTGCGTGTATCCGCCTCCTTTTTCAGGGTGCTCTGCAAACGCGCATGTAACAGCTTCATTCCATCTAAGACATTGTAATAAAATATCTCATCCTTGCTTTTAAAGTAAGTATAGAGTGTAGCTTTGCTATAATGCGCTTCACGCGCAATATCATCCATGGTTGTTTTGTCCATGCCGCGTCCTGAAAAAAGTGTATCTGCGGCAGCTGCTATACTTTCCTTATGGAATCGTTCCAGTGCTTCTTTTTTTGGCATTATAAAAACCTCTGAATTCGTAAATCAAACTAAGAGTTTAGTTTGTGATATTATAATATCATACATGCATGAGGCTGTCAATACACAAA
>JAJBUC010000132.1:11708-27286 GCA_020860545.1 Oscillospiraceae bacterium
GCACTAGTGCTCGGAGAGACGTCCAAAATACCAGCCGGTCACGCCGCCCTTTTTGATCAGGGTTGCCCTGCTGGTATGCGCGACGACCGACACAATATCGCCCGGTTCAATGGGCAGGCGGTAGTCCGTGGAGTCCTCGCACTTGACGGCACCGTCCATGCGGTAGAGGTAGCTGTTGAGGATTTTGAGCTGATAGCCGCTCGCGTCGTGGCGGCAGAGGGACACCTCATCCCCCTGTTCCAAAACAGTGACGTTGTGCTCTCCCCAGCGGATATTGATGGAGTGCTCGCTCGCCTGCTGGGCGTCCAGCGCCACGGCGGTGGGAAGGCCGTCATAGGAGATCACGGAAAAGTCTTCGCTATGGCCGTCCGGAATCACGAGGGCGTTGAGTTGACCGTCCAGCTTCAGTACACAGCCGCCGTCAATGCTGATGATATGGGCGTCACGGTCAATGATAGGGTTTGCGGATGGAATCTCGCGATTATAGAGCGTAACCGGCCAGTGGCCGACGACGCACCAACGGCGAAAGACGTGCCCCTGCCCGCGAAAGTTATCATATTTCATGCATTCCCACGCGTCAAGCTCCTCCAGACGGTCTTCGCGCGGAACCCCGCCGTGGACAAAGAGATATTGATCGGAGAGCAGGATAGTGGGCATTTCCCGCAGGAAGGAGAGCTCATCGGCATACCGCGAGACAATCAGCGCCCGCAGGGCGGGGAAATTCTCCGCTTCCGCGGGAGACATACCGGCATCGCGCGCCATCTGCAGCAGGATGCTGCGCTCGCCCCAGTGGTCTAGAAAGTGGCGGTATGTCGGCTCGTGCTTGGGGGAAGTGTCCTCGGTAAATTGCCAGACGAGGTTGTCGCAGTTACCGGCGACATTGTATACGGTGTGCGTCTTCGAGAGTGCCATGACATAGCGCAGTGTGGACAGACTGTCAGGGCCTTTTTCGATGAGATCACCCAAAAGAATCAAAATATCGTTTTTTGAAAACTTTGCCTTTTTTAATAGGCCCTGCAAAAACGCCAAGTGGCCATGCACATCGCTTACGACTAAAATACGGCGGCCGGCAGGGAAGGAAACCCTGCGAACCACTGCTTTCTGATGCATCTTGTCACGTCCTTAATCTATGGTTCAAGTAATTCTACCACAGTTTTATCCTGTTTGCAGTAACTTTATTCTCCCGCCATCGGCTCAATGGTGACGCCGGTATAGTACCAGTGGATAATATCCTCCCATGTCTTCCCCTGCGCGGCAAGGGTGTTTGCGCCGTACTGACTCATGCCGACCCCGTGCCCGTAACCGGTGACGGAAAAGGTGATCTCCTGCGCGGTCGCCGAGACGGTAAAATAGGTGGAGCGAAGGGAAAACAGACTGCGCAGTACACTGCCGCGCACGGTGACGCCGCCGACGGTCATGGAGGCAACACCGCCCGCCGAATTCAGGGTGGGCCCGGAAAACCATGTGTCCGGTGTGCCGTCCAGCACCGCATCGGGATACTCCGCCAAAAAGCGGGTTTTGAATTCCTCCGGCGTGACGGAGACGCTGCTGTGGTAGTTGGGAACCTCATCCCCCTCCGGTGTGTCAACGCTGACGAGATAAGGGACGTCGTTGCCCCACACCTCAACCGCGTCAACCGTCTTTCCGGCGGAGGAGGAGTGGAACAGCGCCTGAATGGGCTGCCCACTGTAGTATATGACCATACTGTCCGTATCGGCTACTGCGGTGGCGATTTTCAGGGTATATGCTTCCGCGTTTGTGCCCCAGTTTGCGCTGGCCTGCGTGGGGTCAATATAAGCCTGACAGCAATTGATATCGGTGCAGACGTCCGCATCGGGATGATTTTCGGTGGTATGTCCCATTTTTGCCAATGTGTAAGTACGCGCGGCAACCACCTGTGCCTTTAGCGCCTCCGGCTCGAAGGAGGCAGGCATTTCAGCCGCAACCACGCGCCAGAGGTATTTATCGAGAGAGAGGGCGGCCACCGTGCCGTCCTCCATTTTTATATTGACACTGACCGCGCTGTCCGACGCGGCGACCGGGAGGGTGACTACCGTCTTGTCGAGCGGAAGCGTGCCGTCGGCACTGTCATCCGTGTCCGGGTCGGCGCGGATGATCAGAAGAGGAATCAGGAAGAGCAGGAGGAGCAGCACGCAGGCCGCGGCAATTACTTTTTTCATGTGGCGGGAACATTCCTTTCGTGCTGCAGTGAGGAAGTGGGATACGAATTGCAGGAATCCGGGTTTATCGGCTTTGTCAGTTGACCGCATGGGGGAGAAGGGATTATAATTAAATAAAAAATGGGAAAAGGAGTGCCGGAACATGCAAAACGGGACAAGAGAGGGATCTACCGGCTTTATAGACAATCTATGCGGGGAATATCGCAAGAATAACCAGATTGACAGCGGCTACTATGAAAAATGGGACGTGAAGCGCGGCCTGCGCAACGCAGACGGCAGTGGCGTGATGGCCGGGGTGACCCGGATCGGGAATGTCTTTGGGTATTACATACAGGATGGGGAACGGGTGAGCGCGCCGGGCCGGCTGATCTACCGTGGCATCAATGTAGAGGATCTGATTGACGGCTTTTCCGGCGAGCACCGGTTCGGGTTTGAAGAGACTGCCTACCTGCTGCTGTTGGGTGATTTGCCCACACGAAGTCAGCTCACCGAATTTGAGCAGTTGCTGGCGCGCTGCCACACGCTGCCCCCGATGTTTACCGAGGACATGATTCTCAAGGCACCCAGCCCTGATGTCATGAATAAGCTTGGCCGCTCCGTGCTCGCGCTCTACTCCTATGATGAAGGGGCGGAGGATCACACACTGGCAAATGAACTGCTGCAGGCAATCCGGTTAATTGCCCAGGTGCCTGTTATTGTAGCACATGCCTTTGCCGTGAAGCAACACTATTATGACAATGAAAGCCTTTATCTGCACCGCCCGCAGGAGGGCTTGTCGGTGGCGGAGAACTTTCTCTATTCCGTGCGGCATGACCGCAAGTTTACGCCGGAGGAGGCGCGGCTGCTCGATTTGTGCCTGGTGCTCCATGCGGAGCACGGCGGGGGTAATAACTCGGCGTTTGCCTGCCGCGTTCTGTCCTCCTCGGGTACAGATATCTATGCCGCCATTTCGGCGGCGATCGGCTCGCTCAAAGGGCCGCGCCACGGCGGCGCAAATAAAAAGGTGATGGAGATGTTCGCCATGCTGGAGGACAGCGTGGAGGACTGGAAGGATGAGGACGCTGTGCGTGCCTTTCTGACTAAAATTCTGAATAAGCAGGCGGGTGACGGCTCCGGCCTGATCTATGGTATGGGGCATGCCATTTACACACTCTCCGACCCGCGTGCCGTTCTGCTCAAGCGGTTTGCAAGGGATCTCGCCGCGCAGAAGGGCATGCAGGAGGAATTTGCGCTCTTTGAGACGGTGGAACGGCTTGCACCGGAAGTGATCGCCTCAGTGCGTGGGGAGGAAAAAGTCCTCTGCGCTAACGTGGATATGTATTCCGGGCTTGTCTACAAAATGATCGGGATTCCGCAGGAGCTGTATACCCCCCTCTTTGCCGTCGCCCGCATGGTGGGCTGGTGCGCCCACCGGCTGGAGGAGGTCTTCGGCACCGGTAACCGGATCATTCGGCCCGCCTATAAGGCGGTTGCGCCGGTGCGCCCGTTTGTGCCGCTGGCACAGCGGTGAGTGTGCCTCGCCCCGCCACAAGAAGCACCGGCGAACCAAGAACCGCAGTTTTCTCGACTGGAAAACTGCGGTTCTTTTATTGCCCCATGACACAGGTGATTTTGCATTCCCTTCGGTCGGTGCGCAGGCGGATGATATGCTCCGGCACCTCGTCGAGTGTAATCTGCTTTGTGATCAGGGGGAGCATATCCATTCCGCTTGCCATGCTGGCGATGACATGGGGGAAGGTACCGCTGCCGGAATGCCCCTGCGCGCCGACGATGCGCGCGCCGCGTACCTGCAGTACCTCACCGGTGACCGGCATGGTGGCGTCCGCGCGGGCGACGACCACGACGGTGCTGTCGATCACCCGGCCCTCCCAGATGGTGTTTTCGATGGTGGGATAGATCAGATCGGGGAGGCCGGTCGCCTCCAGATAGAGCTTTGCGCCCATGCCGCCGGTCAGCTCCAGTACGCGGGCGGTGAAGTTCTCTTTTTGCGGATTGATCACCGCGTCCGCGCCCAGCTTTCGGCCGATCTCCGCGCGGGAATCCTGCGGCTCGGATAAAATAACGCGGGCGGCACCCTGCCGCTTTAAGATAGCGACCGCAGCGAGGCCCACCGGCCCGCCGCCGCAGATGACCACGTTGTCCCCCGGCCTCACGCCGCCGCCGCGCTGGATGACGGCGTTATATGCAACGCTCGTCGGCTCCACGAGGCTGCCCGCCAGAAAGATATCCCGTTCGTCTGTGTAGACCTTGCGCAGCGGCGCTAAACTCCACAGGAGCTTTGCGGGGAGCAGGACGTAGTCGGCAAATGCGCCGTTTACGTTAAAGCCGATCTCGTTGAGGTGCTCACAGTGGTTCAAATAGCCGTCCGCACAGGGACGGCAGGCACCGCACCAGAACATCTCCTCGGTGCACACGAGTTCTCCACCCTGAAAGGGGCGGCCGGTCTCCTTGCTCAGGGCGTTTCGGCCCGCCTTGACCACAACGCCCGAAAGCTCGTGGCCCAGTATGGTGGGGAAACCCGTGAGGCCGGGGTAGTATATGTACCCCTCCGGGTCAGGCTGTGCCATGTGTACGTCGCTGCCGCAGATACCGCAGGCGCGCACCTGCACCAGGACCTGCCCCTCTCCCGGCTCCGGAATCGGGTAGTCCTCAATGCTGAGGCGCGGATTGCGCCAGACCCGGCTGCCGAGATATGTCTGCCTCTCTTCCACGTCCTTTGCGCCGAGGGTGAAACCGTCTCTGGGTGCCCATTCGGCGCGCAGGGTAACGCCGCGCATGGTGTTCATATACATCTTCCTTTCGGTGATATCTGCCCGCACTTCAAGGTGAGTATTTCTTTTTGCGTTTTGGCTGCCGTCTGCGGACGATGGACTCCTCGGCCCGGTTGAACAGGCGCAGGAACATATGCATGATGGGATAGGAGAGCGCGAGGAGCATAATGAGTACCAGAATATTCTGCGCGTTCAGGGGCGAGAGACTGAAGGTTGCGCCGGAGACAAAGATCGCCCATATCATGGCACCCGTCATGCTGCCGTACATAATCCACCGCTTGATGTCGAACGGCTTGCACGCCTGATAGAGCACCAGCATGCCGACAAAGGCCATGAGGATGGTGGACATGGTGGAAAGCTCATCCACCGTAAAGGCGAACACGGCGGTAAACAGCTCGGCGAGCAGGATGACGGCAAGGTTTGTAAGCCCGCCCGGCGCGGCGCGGCGGAATACGTTGGGGAGGAATGAACCCTTCACCATGCTGTGGTTTGGCTCGAGTGCGAGGAAGAAGGCGGGAATCCCAATGGTCAGCGTGCTGATGAGGGTGATCTGGATGGGCTTGAACGGATAGGGGAAGGTTGCGGCCGGCCAGATCACCGCAACCAAAAGGGTGATGATGGCGAGAAAAAAGGAGAGGATATTCTTCACAAGGAAGAGAGAGGCGGCGCTTTGGATGTTGTTGATCACCCGCCGACCCTCCGCCACCACCTTAGGCATGGCGGAAAAGTTATTGTCGAGCAGCACCAGATGGGCCACCCGGCAGGCCGCGTCGCTCCCCGAGGCCATGGCAATGCCGCAGTTGGCGTCCTTGAGGGCAAGCACGTCGTTCACACCGTCCCCTGTCATGGCGACGGTGTGCCCCGCCCGCTGGAGGGCTTTGACAAACTTGCGCTTTTGATTCGGGGTGACACGCCCAAATACGGTGTACTCCCCGACCGCCTTTTCAATGGCGCCGTCACTTGTAAGGGTGGCGGCGTCCACATACTGTTCCGCGTTTTCAATGCCTGCCTGCCGCGCCACCTCCGAGACGGTGAGAGGGTTATCCCCGGAAATGACCTTGACCGCCACGCCCTGCTTGGCAAAGTAACGAAACGTCTCCTTCGCCTCGGGACGAATACGGTTTGAGAGCAGCACCAGTGCCACCGGGGAGAGCGCAGTGGTGCGCAGGGGTGTTTTCGCGTCCGGCACGCCGTCGTACTCCGCCACCAGAAGCACACGGTAGCCTGTGGAGGAGTACGGCTCCACCGCGTCCTGCAGATCGACGTAGTGCTCGCCCATGACAAACTCGGGCGCGCCGACGATAAAGTTGCCGTGACTCGGGAAACACACGGCGCTCCACTTCGTCTGGGACGTAAAGGGGATGACCTTGCCGGCGCGCCATGTGGAGGCACCGGAAAAGCGGGACTGCATCGCGCGCGCGGTGTCGTTATCGACATCGGCGGCGCTGTAAAAGGCGGTCAGCGTCTCTGTGATCTGCGTTTCCGGATATTTCTCCTCGTCGAGCAGGACGACCTCCCCGACCTCCATGGTCGGCTCGGTGATGGTGCCGGTTTTGTCCACGCAGAGGACATCCACCCGCGCGAGGGTTTCAATACAGCTCATATCCTGCGCGAGCACCTTGCTGCGCGCAAGCCGGAGGACGCTGACGGCGAGCGCGACGCTTGTCAGGAGATACAGCCCTTCCGGGATCATGCCGATGAGCGCCGCGACGGTGGAGACCACCGACTGCTGCACGGCAAGCTGTGTGGTATACTGCTGCTGAATATAGAGCAGATATTGCTGTGAGAAAAGCAGGACGCCGAGCGGGATAAGGATGATGCCGATGAAGCGGATCATCCTATCCAGAGAGCGCATCATATCGGACTTGCCGACGCGGACATCTTTTTTCGCCTCCAGCGTCAGGCGGGAGGCGTAGGAGTCCGCGCCGACCTTCGTCAGCCGGGCGCGGCACTTGCCGCTTACGACAAAGCTGCCGGAGAGGAGCTCCGCGCCGACGGACTTTTCAATGGCGTCCGCCTCGCCGGTGATGAGCGATTCGTTTACCTGCACCGTGCCGGAGACAACCTCCGCGTCGGTGGGGATCTGGGTACCGGCTGCAAACTCCGCGATATCATCCCGCACCAGCTGCGCCGTGGGGACCGAGCTCACCGTGCCGTCACGCACCACGCTCGCGCGGGGGCTTGCCAGCAGGTTGAGGTTGTCCATGGTGAATTTTGAGCGTACCTGCTGCAAAATACCGATGCCGGTGTTGGCCGCCGCGATCAGCAAAAACATCATATCATTGTAAGAGCCGACCATGATCAGGAGCACCGCTAAAATGACAAAGATAAAGTTAAAGAAGGTAAAGACGTTTTCTTTTACAATCTCTTTGATGCTTTTGGACGGCGCTTGTACCGGCGGATTATCCCATCCGGCCTCCTGCCGCTGCGCTGCCTCCTGTGCGGTAAGACCCTGTTCCGGGTCGGCGCGGATAACCGGCACCTCTTTTCGCGCGGGCTGCTCCGGCGGGGACGCCCCACGCTTGGCGGGGAAGTTTTTCTTCATAAAGCTTGCCTCTTCAAATTTTTGAATTCTATCCGCCCGTACGCGCTACTATAATGGGATGTGTGGGGAAACAACGAGCCCACAGCGAAGGAGGCGGTGTTCATGGATGGAAACTATGACAAAAAAGAACTGCTGACCCGTTTGGCGGTCTGCGCGATCATTGCCATTGCTGTCTGTTACGGGGGGGAGAAGCTCTTGCCGTCGCTGCATCATCCGATGGCAGATAACCTCAGGCCATGGCTGGAAAAGAACAAAATGCAGGCCATTGTGCTGGTTGCTGCGGTGATTTTCGGCGTATCCCTCAAGGTCAGGCCGCTCAAACCGGCCGAGGAATGCTACGAGCCCTGCGATGACGCATACGAGCCGGTGGAGACGTGCGAATGATCATACAAATGCGCGCGCGTGTTCATTGCGGCTTCGTATAAAACGGGAGTAGCGCCGCGCCGATGATGCCGGCATCGGTTCCCAGCGCGGCCTGCACCAGCCTTGTGCGCTGGGGGAGGCCACGCGCGTAATTTTCCCGGTTTAAAATCTCGCGTATGGGCGTCAGGAGCCGCTCGCCCTGTTGGGCGACGCCGCCGCCCAGGCACACGAGCTCCGGCTGAAAGAGGTTGACAAGATTCACAATGCCGCAGGCGAGATACGAGATATATTCCTCCACCACCTGCGCTGCAAGGGGATTGCCGTGTTCGGCCTCCAGAAAGGCGGTTTTGCCGTCGGCCTGCTCCAGACCGAGCACTTCTTTTGCACGGGTGATGAGTGCGGATGCGGAGGCGTATGCCTCCAGGCAGCCGCGGCGTCCGCAGGCGCACAGCCGACCTCCGTGTGCAACGGCCATGTGGCCGGGCTCCATCCCGGCGTGGTTAAAGCCGGTATAAATGCTGCCGTCGAGTACCGCGCCGCCGCCCACGCCGGTACCCAGCGTAATTGCCACCAGTGAACGTACGTCCCGCCCCGCGCCGGCGGCATACTCGCCCAGCGCGGCACAGTTGGCGTCATTTTCTAAAAAGATGGGTTTTGGAAGCGTCCGGGCAAGCAGCGCGGTGATTGGGACGTTTTCAAAGCCCATCTTATACCAGCGGCGAATGAGTCCCTGTGCCGGGTCCACAGTACCCGGTGAACCGACGCCGACGGATTCGATATCGGAGAGGGTATAGCCGCCTGCGTTCAGGGCGTCCAGTGCCGCGCGGGACATGGCGGATGCGACAGCCTGCGCGGACGCGCCGCGCGGTGTGGGAAGGCTGACGCGGCTTTGGACACTTCCGCATGGGTCGACAACGGCGGCGGCGATATTCGTACCGCCCAAATCAATTCCTAAATAATATATGGTCATCGCCCCCGTTTCATGCTGCGCCGCAGGATTTATGTTAAGTATACCCCAAAGAATACCATCTCACAATAGCGTAGTGACACTATTTTCAAAATCTTCACGGAAGCTTTTTATATGAATAGCCGTCAGGCTGCGCAGCTGCCACATGCGGCGGCTTATGCGATATGTCTCATTATAATCGAAGGGCTCGAAATTGTAAATTTCTTTGTTCTGATTTAATCAAACCTTAATTATTTAGTCAGCCAGCGCTATCGGCCCCGCCGGAAGTGTGGTGCCGGCGGGGGCACAGACCGCTGCGCGCCAGCCTTCACCGCTGTATGCGCGGAAGGATAGGCCGTCCAGCTCCGCCGCGCCGCCCGCGTCAAGCAGTGGAACGGCGATGGTGCGGGGCGGAGACCGGAGCCCCATGCCCTCCTGCTTACAGCGGCTTTCCTTGAGCGTCCAGAGCGTATAAAAATCCTCCCACTTGGCACCCCGCGCCAGAAACCAGCGGTATTCATGTTCACAGAGCACATGCCGCGGCAGGCCGGGCTTGCGCTGGTGCAGGCACTCGATATCCACACCGAGCGGGACATGTCCGACGCCGCAAAGCGCAAAGGGTCCGCTGTGGCTGATATTGAAATGCAGCGCGGGGTGGTCGGGGAAATAGGGTTTCCCCTCGGTTGTACGGGCGATAGGCGGGCGTTGTGTTATCCCGCAAAATGACTGCACGGCGCGATCCAACAGGCGGTGCGCCGTTTGCCTGCCGTCTGCGGCGGTGCAGATGGATAGTAAGACCATGCGGGTTTACTCCTTTTTTATGCGTTTAAACGCAGGGATCCCCTACATTAAAGAGGTACAGGCGAACAATACCTCTACATTATCGGCCACCTGCTGAGATTCGTCAAGACAGATTGCGCTTGTTGTAGTATTGTAATTTCAAAACCCTCGTGCTACAATTAGACATATTTACAATAGGATATCATAGGAAAGCCGATACAAAGGAGCAGCGGATTATGTTGGAGATCAAAGGCCTCGGGTATCAGGTCGCCGGTGAGGACAGCGCCAAGGTGGAAATCCTGCGCGACATTGACCTGACGATAGAGGATCATAAATTCGTGGTGATTACCGGGCCGAACGGCGGCGGGAAAACTACCCTTGCCAAGGCGATCATGGGCATTGCGCAGCCGACAAGCGGCAGTATCGTCTGGAACGGTACGGACATTACCCACATGAGCATTACCGACCATGCGCGCTGCGGCGTGAGCTATGCATTTCAGCAGCCGCCGCGTTTTAAAGGCCTGCGGGTGCGGGATTTACTTTCGCTTGCGGCGGGGAGCGAGCAGCTGACACGGGAGGAGGGCTGTCAGTACCTGACCCGCGTGGGCCTGTGCGCGAATGACTACATCGACCGGGAGGTGGACACCGCGCTCTCAGGCGGAGAGGTCAAGCGCATTGAGATCGCCACCGTGCTGGCGCGCGGGGCCGGACTGATGATTTTTGACGAGCCGGAGGCGGGCATCGATCTCTGGTCGTTCGCCCGCCTGACCGAGACCTTTCAGGAGCTGCATAAGCGGGGCAAAACGACACTGCTGGTCATCTCACATCAGGAGCGGATTATTGATCTGGCCGACGAGATTGTGATGGTCGGCGGAGGGCAGGTCAAGCGCCACGGCACCAAGGATGCACTGATGCCGCTTATTTTGGCCGACACAGTGACCGGGTGCAGTTACATGAATAAGGAGGGTGAGGGGTAATGGATCAGACAGATTGGAAGCTCCTCAAAGAGATTGCCGCGCTTGAGAAGACGCCGCAGGGCGCATACAACATCCGGCGCAACGGCGCGCTCGATTCCCGTTTCTCCACCGCGCACATTGAGATTGTCACGAAAACCGAGCCGGGCAAGCAGGGCATTGACATTCACATTCAGCCGGGGACAAAGGGCGAGTCCGTCCATATCCCGGTCATTATCACACAGACCGGCCTGAGTGAAGTGGTATACAATGATTTCTATGTCGGCGAGGACGCCGATGTGGATATCATCGCGGGCTGCGGGATTCACAATACCGGTTGCGAGACCGCGCAGCACGACGGTGTGCATACCTTCTATATTGGGAAGAACGCCAAGGTGCGCTATGTCGAGCGGCACTACGGCGAGGGTGAGGGCACCGGCAAGCGTATTATGAACCCGGAGACAGTGGTCTATCTGGAGCAGGGCGCGAGCATGGAGATGGAGACAACGCAGATCCGCGGCGTCGATTCGACCCGGCGGAACACCAGGGTAGAGGCGGGCGCGGACGCGGAAATTGTCATTGTTGAAAAGCTCCTGACCCACGGCGCGCAGGTGGCGGAGAGTAAAATGGACGTTCAGCTAAACGGCGCGGGCGCGAGCGGGCGGGTGGTCTCCCGCTCTGTGGCGCAGGATGAGTCGGTGCAGGTGTTTTACCCTAATATGGAGGGAAACGCGAAATGCTTTGGCCATGTGCAGTGCGACGCGATTATCATGGGCAAGGCGAAGATTAAGGCCATTCCTGCCATTGTCGCAAACGATCTCGATGCCCAGCTCATTCACGAGGCGGCCATCGGGCGCATCGCGGGCGAGCAGCTCATAAAGCTCATGACGCTGGGGCTGACCGAACAGGAAGCGGAGGATAAGATACTCAATGGATTTTTACAATAAGATTATAGAGCGGCTCAATCAGAATAGCCCCTATTCCATGCTCAGCAATATTGCTGTGACCCGTGTGGAGCATGACTATGCCGAAGGGGTGCTGGAGGTTGTGCCCGAGAGCCTGAACCCGATGGGGGTGGTGCACGGCGGGTGCCTCTCCACCCTCGCCGACACGGTGGGGGGCGCTGCAGTAATCTCCCGCGGGCGGCGGTGCGTCACCCTCACGGCAACCCTCAATTACCTGCGGCCGGGCAGCGGCAAAAAGCTCACTTGCAAGGCGAGCGTGAGAAAATCCGGTAGTACAATCGCCGTGTGCGATCTCTCCGTGACGGATGACGCCGGACGGGAGGTCGCCAGCGGCTGCTACACCTATTACACGAAAGAATCCCTGGTGCCGGAAGAGCTGTAAAGGATATTTACTTGCGGCGCACCGCCACGACAAAGAGGGCGCGGTTTTACTTTTTGGAGGTGGATGGATGAACCGAGGGTCGACAGATCGCGCGCGCCGTCTGGTGGTGACCGCGCTGTTCGCGGCGGCCATTACGGTGATGACCGCCTATGTGCTCCATATTCCGATCCCGGGCGGCGGCTATATCCACCTCGGCGATATGCTCATCTACCTCGCCGCGTGTATGCTGCCGCGGCCGTACGCCATCGCGGCGGGGATCATCGGCGGCGGGCTTGCGGATCTCCTCACCTTTCCGGTATATGTCGTCCCGACCATCATTATGAAGACCATCGTTGTCCTGCCGTTCAGTACGCGTGGGGAGCGGTTTTTGACCAGGCGGAACGGGAGCGCTATTTTTCTCGCGGGCATTCTCTCCCCCGTGGGCTACGGGGTCGCCGGATGCATCCTCTACGGGAGCGTCGCCGCCTTTCTCCCCCAGTTTATAGGCACGCTGATCCAGTCCGTCGTCAATGGTATCGCGTTTGCCGTTTTGTCGGGTGCGCTCGACAGGGCAAAACTAAAACCACGCCTTAGCTTGTAGACGAAAGCCTGCAAGCTAAGGCGTTTTTATTGCGCAAAGCGCGTCGGTGAGCAGTATTAGTCTGCAGTCTGCGCGGTCATCCTGCGCAGCAGTTCCGTTTGATTGGGAAACATGATCCTCGGAGGGTTGCGTTTTTTGTAGCGTGTGGCAAGCGCGGCAAGCGCGACAGGGGAGAGGAACGCGAGCAGGGGAGCGGCAAGGCCTTCAAGTGAGGCGAGGGACATGTTCAGCTGGCGCTGCCCCTTCTCCTGCGGGTAGAAGAGCAATATATCCAAAGCGCGCAGGGCGAGGGGCTCCGCCTGTGCGGGCACGGCGGAGAGAAGGGTGGTCAATGTCTCCACAAGCGTGCTGAGGTCTTCATAGAGCTTGTCCAGCAGCGGGCCGCGCGCGCCCGTATTGGTGCGACCCGCCGCAAGATTCCCCAGCGCCTCCCGCGCGGTCTCGTAGCGCGGCGTGTCGGAAAAGACGGCGCAATAGTGTGCGTAGCGGTTGGCGAGCGCGGCGAGCGCCTCCTCCGGATTGGAAGGCCTGATTTCCGTATCCATATCGCATCCTCCTGGGTATTTTTACATGAGGGACTGCTGGGTTTGATAGAGCCTCGCATATGCACTGTTTTGCGCGAGCAGCTCCGCGTGTGTACCCTGTTCAACGATGTGTGAGCCGTCCACAACCAGAATACGGGAGGCGTTGCGGATGGTGGAGAGACGGTGGGCGATAACGAGGGTGGTGCGCCCTGCGGAGAGCGCGTCAAAGGCGGACTGAATTTTCATCTCGGTGATGCTGTCAAGTGCAGACGTGGCTTCGTCCAGAATGAGGATAGAGGGATCCTTGAGAAAAATGCGGGCGATGGAGATGCGCTGCTTCTGCCCGCCCGAGAGCATCACGCCGCGCTCGCCGACGTAGGTCTGCAGTCCGTCGGGCATGTCTAAAATCGCGTCGTAGATTTCGGCGCGCCGCGCGGCCTCGATGATCTCGGGTTCCGTCGCGTCCGGCCTGCCGTAGCGGATGTTTTCATAGATGGTATCGGCAAAGAGGAATACATCCTGCTGGACAATGCCGATGTGCCGGTGCAGGGAGTTTTGGGTGAGGTCGCGGATGTCCTGTCCGTCGAGCAGGATGCGCCCTTCGGTCACGTCGTAAAAACGTGGAATCAGCTGGCAGAGGGTGGACTTTCCCCCGCCGGACGGCCCGACGATGGCGACTGTCTCACCCGGCCGAATGTGCAGGGAGATATGCTCGAGTACCCACTCGCTCTCGGGGGTGTAGCGGAAGGAGAGGTCTTCAATGCGCACGTCGCCTTTGACCTCGGTCAGCTCCCGCGCGTCGGGCGCGTCCTGGATCTCCGGCTCGGTGCGCATGAGCGCGACGAACCGACGGAAGCCCGCGAGGCCCTGTATAAACGTCTCGCTGAAGGAGGAGAGCTTGCGCACGGGGTTAATAAAGGTGGTGACATAGAGGGAGAAGGTAATGAGGTCGATGTAGTCCATCCTGTTTCGCATGATGAGCACGCCGCCTGCCGCGATGACGACCACGGGGAGAATGCTCATAAAGAATTCCAGACTAGATAGAAAGATACCCATGCTTTTATAGTACTCCCGCTTCGCATTGCGGAACTGGTTGTTGGAGCGGGCAAATTTGTCAATTTCCAGATCCTCGTTTGCAAACGCCTTGGCAGTGCGGATGCCGGAAAGGGCGGACTCTATCTCCCCATTGATGCCCGCCGTCTTCTTTTTTACCTCGACGGACGCGTGCATCATCCGCTTGCGCAGCAGGAAGATGGAGAGCAGAAAGATGGGGATTAAAATCAGCAGCAGCAGCGCGAGCTCCCAGCGGATGGTGAACATGATGGCAATGGCCCCGGTCAGCGTGACGAGGGAGATGAAGAGGTCTTCCGGGCCGTGGTGGGCAAGCTCGGTAATTTCAAACAGGTCGCTCGTGACGCGGCTCATCAGGTGGCCGGTGCGGTTTTGGTCATAGAATGAGCAGGAGAGGCGCTGCATATGGTAAAACAGGTCGCGCCGCATATCCGCCTCGATGCGCACGCCGAGCAGGTGGCCCCACGCGGTGACGATATAGGTCATAATCGCTTTGATGACGTAGGCGATGATCAGCGCCGCTATGACGGCAAAAAAGGCGGTATAGAGGCGGTCCGGCAGCAGGGTTTGCATGGACTTGCGCGAGACGTAGGGGAAGGCGAGATCCACCAGCGCGATGCACAGCGCGCAGACCATGTCGAGGATGAACAGCCGCATATGCGGGCGGTAGTAGGAGATGAAGATGCGAAGCGGGCGCATGGTGGTCATTTGTTCCGATGTCATAGTAGCTCCTTCTAAAATTGATTGGTCTGAACCCCTTCACAAGACGCACGGGCAAACGACATGCTCACAGCGCCGCCACCAGTCCGCCGCGCTTTGTTGTGGAGCGGTACCAGAGGGATAGATCGACGGTCAAAACTCGCCCACTGTCAAGCACGGTGGCGGTGGTACCGGTGAGCCCGGTGATGACCACCCAGTGCCATGACTCCAGCGTTGTGGCAGCGCCATGCGAGAGGTTTAAAAATGCGACGGGACAGTCGCGCGCGAGTGCCTGACGGAGGAAAACAGCACAGGAAGCCCACGGTGCGCGCGTACCCTTGTCCGCGGGCACATCAAGCAGGCGCGGGGAGAGGGACACCCCGCACTGGGCGGCATAGTCGGAAAGCCCGAGCGCGAAGAGCTCCGGGCGGTGCAGTCCCATATGGCCCGGTGTGACATAGCGCCACAGGCGCTCCATCAGCACCACAAAACGATCCTGCCGCATGGCACGCTCCGGATAGAGTGGGGCGCATGCCGGGTGCGCCTGCGCAAGATAGGCCGAAACATCGGATGCGGCGGTGGGGCCGCAGCCCGCCATGCGCTGCCAGCGGCGGGAATACCACGCCTGGTCGGCACCGTGATACACCGTGCCGTCGGTGCCGGTGAGCTCCAAATATTCCGGGTGTAAAATGGAAATTGACTCGTTCACATCGCGCGCTCCTCTCTGGCTGCTGGTGTAATACGTTTATTATAGCGAATGATTGGGTACTGTCAATAGTTTTTCGCAAATTGGCCTCTAGTAGGTAAAGGTATTATAGT
>JAJBUC010000130.1 GCA_020860545.1 Oscillospiraceae bacterium
GATATCTCCCCCGCCGCCGAACAGAATTTGACGTCCACAAACTCCGGGCGAAACGGCGCTTTGGAATAGCCCATGGCGCACAGGACGCGCCCCCAGTTTGCGTCCGCGCCGAACATGGCGGCCTTGACCAGCGGGGAACCGATCACAGACATGCCGAGCCGCTCGGCGCTCTCCTCGCTTCTCGCGTGATGCACGCGGCAGGTGAGCAGATGACTCGCCCCTTCCCCGTCTGCCGCGATGGCGCGGGCGAGGGTTTCGCAGACAACGCGCAGTGCGGCGGTAAAGGCGCTGTATTTCTCGTCCTTCCACTCAATCTGCTCGTTGCCCGCCATGCCGTTTGCCAGCACCACGCACATGTCGTTCGTGGAGGTGTCGCCGTCCACCGTCACGCGGTTAAAGGTGCGCGGCACCACCTCGTGCAGCGCCTCGGCGAGTACCTCCGGCATAATGGCGCAGTCGGTCGTCACAAAGCAGAGCATGGTGCCCATATTGGGGTGGATCATGCCGGAGCCCTTCGCCATCGCGCCGATGGTGACGGTCTTTCCGCCGATGTCGCAGGTGACGGCGCACTCTTTTTTGACGGTATCGGTGGTCATAATCGCACCGGCCGCCGCGTCGGCCCCATCCGGCGAGAGCGCATCCGCGAGTGCGGGCATCCCCTTTTTGATCGCCGCAATGTTCAGCGTCTGGCCGATGACGCCGGTGGACGCAACCACAAAATCCGCCGCGTCCCGTCCGGTCGCCTCCGCCGCGTATTCGCACATCGCCTTGGCATTCTCCTGTCCCATGGGCGCGCAGGCGTTTGCATTGCCGGAATTGACGATCACGCCCCACGCGCTTCCGTTTTCCAGATGCTCCATCGTCACATAGATGGGTGCCGCCTTGACGCGGTTCATGGTATAGGTTGCAGCCGCGCTGCATTCCTGCGCGGAGAGGATCATCGCGAGATCCTTATCCCCGTTTCCTGCTTTCACACCGCAGTGTATTCCCGCCGCCCGAAACCCGACCGGCGCGGTCACGCCGCCTGTTACCTGCTGCATCGCATTCACGCTCCTATTCTTCAAATCCATGCAGTCCCGCCGTCTCCGCGAAACCGAGCATGAGGTTCATATTCTGTACCGCCGCGCCGGACGCGCCTTTGCCGAGGTTATCGAAGCGGGAGATAAAATTTACCTGCGCCTCGTTGCCCGACACGATAATCTCCAGCGCATCGGAGCCCGCCAGTCCGTTCCCTTCTAAAAACCCGGATGCCGGCACACCGGGCCTGACGCGGATAAGCGGCTCGCCCGCGTAATATTCCGCCAACTGTTCCCGCAGCGAAGAGACTGTCTCCCCTTTGCGCAGCGCAGTGAGGAAGCACGGCACCGTCACCAGCATCCCCTGCGGATAGTCACAGATCAGGGGATTAAACAGCGGGGTGCGGGTGAGGCCCGCCATGCGCTGCATCTCGGGCAAATGCTTGTGCTGCAGCCCGAGCGCATATGCGCGCGGACTGCGCAGCTCCCCGGGACGCTCCGCCGCCTCATACTGCGCAATCGCCTGTTTTCCCGCGCCGGTGTAGCCGGATACGGCGTGCGCGCCGACCGGTGTATCTGCAGGGAGAATGCCCAGTTCCACCAGTGGGCGGACAAGGCAGAGAAAGCCTGTTGCATAGCAGCCGGGATTTGCCACCCGGCTTGCGCCGCGTATCTTCTCGCGCTGCCCGGCGGCCAGCTCCGGAAACCCGTACACCCAGTCCGGCGCGGTTCTGTGCGCGGTAGAGGCGTCGATGACGCGGGTGCGGTCGGTGTCGATCATGGTGACCGCCTGCCGCGCCGCGTCGTCCGGCAGACAGAGAAACACCAGATCGGCAGCCCCCATCAGCTTCCCGCGCGCTTCCACATCCCTGCGCTTCCCGCTGTCAATGCGGAGCAGCTCGATATCATCCCGCCCGCCCAGGCGGTCGTAGATTTGCAGGCCGGTGGTGCCCTCCTGCCCGTCAATATATACCTTTGGCTTCATAAAGGGCGCTCCGCGATAAACCGCCGGATGCTCGCGATCTGTTCCTCCACCGCGTCCTTGGACGGGCCGCCGTATACCTTGCGCCCGTTGACGCAGGTTTTGAGCTCCAGCGCCTGATAGACATCGGCGTCAAAGAGGCCGGACACCGCGCGAAAGTCCTTGAGCGGCAGTGTGTCAAGGCTCTCCCCCGTCTTAATGCACATATTCACGAGCCGCCCGACGATCATATACGCGTCGCGAAACGGCAGTCCCTTCTTGACCAGATAGTCGGCGCAGTCGGTGGCGTTGATGAAGCCGGAGGAGGCGGCGCGCGCCATATTTTTCGGCTTTACGGTGAGGGTATCCACCATGGCGGTAAAGACGGGGATGCACTGGCGCACGGTGTCGATGGTGTCAAAGACCGGCTCCTTATCCTCCTGCATATCCTTGTTGTACGCAAGAGGGAGCCCCTTCATCACGGTGAGCAGGGTGATGAGCGCGCCGTAGACCCGTCCCGTCTTGCCGCGCACCAGCTCCGCCACATCCGGGTTCTTCTTCTGCGGCATGATGGACGACCCGGTGGAATAGGCGTCGTCGAGCTCGACATACTGAAACTCCCAAGAGCACCAGAGGATAATCTCCTCTGAAAAGCGGGAGAGATGCATCATCATAATGGAGCAGGCGGAGAGAAACTCAATGGCGTAGTCCCGGTCGGAGACCGAATCCATCGAGTTCTCGGTCGGCTGGCGGAAGCCGAGCGCCTGCGCCGTCTGAAACCGGTCGACCGGATACGTGGAGGTTGCAAGGGCGCCCGCGCCGAGCGGGCACTCGTCCATACGCGTGAGGCAGTCCTCCAGGCGGGTGATATCGCGCCGGAACATGTTGGCGTACGCCATCAGGTGGTGTGCAAAGGTCGTCGGCTGCGCGCGCTGCAGGTGGGTATAACCCGGCATGACGGTGGAAAGGTTTCCCTCCGCCTTCTTCACGAGCACCTCTTCCAGATCGAGCACCATACGGATAATCTCCGGCAACTGCTTTTTGAGATAAAGGCGGAAATCCACCGCAACCTGGTCGTTGCGGCTGCGCCCCGTGTGCAGGCGTTTGCCGGTCGCCCCGATGCGCTCGGTGAGCATCGTCTCGATGTTCATGTGGATATCCTCGTTGTCGATGGAAAACTCCACCCGGTCCGCCTCAATATCGGCCAGAATCGCCCGGAGTCCCGCGGTGATCTCCGCCGACTCCTCCGGGGTAATGATACCCTGCCGTCCCAGCATCTCCGCGTGGGCGACGGAGCCCGTGATATCCTCCAGATAAAGCCGCGCGTCGAACGGGATGGATGAGTTAAAGTCGTTTACCAGTGTGTCGGTCTCTTTTTGAAACCGCCCTGCCCATAATTTCATTGCTGTCGCTCCTATCTCTGCGGCTGACCGCGATCCATTAAAGCAAACCCTGCTGCTTGAGCGCCCGCACCTGAATGGGCAGGCCATAGAGATTGATAAAGCCCTTTGAGTCCATCTGGTCATAGTCGCTCTCGCCAAAGGTTGCAATATCCTCCGAGTAGAGGGAATAGGGTGACTCTGCGCCCGCGTTGATCAGATTCCCCTTATAGAGCCCCAGCTTTACCGTCCCGGTCACCGTCTGCTGTGTGACGTCCGTGAAGGCGCTGAGCGCCTCGCGCAGGGGAGTAAACCACTGCCCGTTATACACAAGCTCGCCGAAGGTAATGCCGAGCTCCGCTTTCTTATGCGCCGTCGCTTTGTCAAGGCACAGGGTTTCCAGAATGCGATGCGCCTCATATAAAATTGCGCCGCCGGGGGTCTCGTATACGCCGCGGCACTTCATGCCGACCAGCCGGTTTTCCACAATATCCAGAATACCGATGCCGTTTTTACCGCCGAGCTCGTTGAGCCTGCGCACCAGCTCGGCCCCCTTCATCTTCACCCCGTCGAGTGAGACCGGAATGCCCTTTTCAAATGCCAGCGTCAGGTATGTCACTTCATCGGGCGCCTGCTGTGGGGAAACCCCCATCTCCAAAAAGCCCTCCTTCCGATACTGCGGCTCGTTGGACGGATCCTCCAGATCCAGCCCCTCATGAGAGAGGTGCCAGAGGTTCTTATCCTTGGAGTAGTTGGTCTCGCGGTTGATTTTCAGCGGAATACCGTGTGCCTCCGCGTAGGCGATCTCCTTGTCGCGGCTATCGAGCTCCCATGTGCGCCACGGGGCGATCACCTTCATCTTCGGCGCAAAGGCTTTGATCGCAAGCTCAAAGCGCACCTGATCGTTCCCCTTGCCCGTGCAGCCGTGGGCGATGGCGTCCGCGCCCTCCTTGAGGGCGATGTCTACAATGTGCTTTGCGATGATGGGGCGGGCGAACGCAGTGCCGAGCAGGTATTCCTCATACTTTGCACCCGCTTTGAGTGTCGGGAAGATATAATCCTCCACAAATTCGTCCACCAGATCGAGCACATAGAGCTTGGAAGCGCCGGTCTTCAGCGCCTTCTCCTCCAGTCCGTCGAGCTCGGTGCCCTGCCCGACGTCGCCGGAAACCGCGATGACTTCACAGTTATCATAGTGTTCCTTGAGCCACGGAATCATCACTGAAGTATCTAACCCGCCGGAGTAGGCAAGGACCACTTTTTTAATATCAGACATGGAAATATCCTCCATTACTTTTGTTTTACACAGTCTAGCATAGTCCGCAAAAAAAAGCAAGCGCATTATTGAATAAATATTCGAATAACGCGCCCTTTTCATGTATACTATTCATCTAAAAATGTATATTCATTGATATTCTGTATACCTGTTCTTTCTAGGTGTGAAACCGCCGCCGCATCGACTCCCTGAGCGACGGAACCCGCCGCACAACGATCAGCGGAATCATCAGCCCGCCCC
>JAJBUC010000044.1 GCA_020860545.1 Oscillospiraceae bacterium
TTGCGGCACTGTCGAGATAAATGGGCATAGAATGACGGCTCCTTTTGATGCTTCATATGTAAATATCTTGCGTTTATTATAGCATTATAATCGGTGAATGAACATAATAAAAACATATAAAATCTGATAGAAGCAGGAGACAAACTATTAAAACCTGTGGAGCAAAGTCAATGGCTAAATAAAATGATCAATTATTTCAGCAACACAAATTTTTTGCGTTTATTGACACAAGCTAGTCTAAAATAATCTTTAAAGGATGAAAATAATGGGAAACAAATGGTTCGTAGTAGACTGTCATAGCCACTATCTTCCGCCTGAGGCAGTCTCTCTATTAAAGGGTACACGGATGGAAGACATTGCACTTTCCGGACCTATGAAACATTGCCTCGATGTTGAAGGCACGCTTAGCGTCATGGAAGAAGCCGGAATTGATATGTCGGTGATCGGTATGTCGTCAATGAGTTCACTTGGCCTTGATTTCTGTATGGCAGTGAACAATGGCTATGCCAGGATAGCAAAGGAGTATCCGGGCAAGTTCGTGCCGTTGGCGCATGTACCTCTGGCAACCTCTCCGGATGTGATGAAAGAATTGGACCGTTCCATAAAAGGACTTGGCTTACAGGGAGTGGTATTAGAGACATCTTCAGACAAGTATACCCTCGGTGCGCCGGAAATGATGCCGCTGTTTGAAAAGATAAACAGCCTAGGCATTCCAATAGTCATCCATCCAGCCGTACTCCGTATGCAGCCAACATCAGGCAGCTTACCGGCTGCCGGGATGAGTGGAATTGAAAGTATAAATGGCGCAGCAGCGGTGATGGCAGAAGACGGAAAGGTAGCAACTGAAATATTAAGCCGCGTTATCCCGAGGTTTCCGGAATTAAAGGTAATCATCCCTCAACACGGTGGCGCTATGCCCCTATGGCTCGGCAGGATGATGTTCACGTTCCTTCCCGAAGGGTTTATCCTGCCTGAGGAATACAAACCCTTACTTCTTCGGACACCCAGAATACGTCAAGAACTTGGCCTGGACGAAATGTTTATGGATATGTTCAATAAGTTATATTTTGATATCGCCGGATTCATGGGATGGCTTCCCATCACTCAGGCAACGCTATTGACTGTGAAACCCCAGCGAATGGTTTTCGGAACCGACAACGGCCTTGAGATGTTTGAATCTCAAGATATAAAGGGATTCGTAGATGATATTAAGGCCATGGATATACCTGAAGCTGACCGTAGGGCAATACTGGGCGATACGGCGCGGGAACTGTTCGGGATTCAATAAATCAGGCAAATCAAAATAATTATATTGAGGTGACAATAATGAAGCTAATTGATTTGGAAAACCACTTTTTTGACCAAAGCGCAATCGATGCTTTTGAGCGCAGTTCCACACCACCCTGCTATCGCAAAGAAACCGGTATGTTCACATTCGCCGAGGGGATGTCTGCTCCTTTTGGCCCCATGCTTGGCAAGATCCTTGATGTTGCCGAGGGTCGTATCGCCGATATGGATCGGGCCGGGATTTCCACCGCTGTGATCAGTAGTACCCATGGAGTAGAGGATTTAGATGTTGCGGAAAGTATAGCGGTATGTCGTAAAACTAATGACGCTTTGTATGCGCTTACTCAAAAATATCCAGGACGTTATTTGGGCAGCGCAATCCTTCCTGTTAAGGATGTACAGGCGGCTAACGACGAGCTGAAACGCTGCGTGAATGAGCTTGGCTTTGTTGCATGGCATACGCACTCAATCTACAACAATAATACCTCGCCGGATGATCCCCGCTACTTCCCGCTTTTCAAAACAGCGGTCGATCTTGGTGTATATGTGTATTTGCACCCACAGCTTCCCCCTGACTCTGATGTGCATGATTTAGGGTTCTCGGTAGCGGGTCCGTGGTGCTTCACCATCCATACGGCGACTACCATTATCAGGATGATTTCTCTCGGTCTGTTTGACGAGTTGCCGGAATTAAAGGTAGTGCTCGGGCATCTGGGTGAGGGGTTGCCTTTCCTGCTACCGCGCCTCGAAAGTCTAAGCCGAGCGCCGAGCCCAAAGACCAAAAACAAACACGGATACACTCATTATTTCAAAAAGAATATTTGGGTTACCACAAGCGGCTACAAGTCAAAAGAGGCGTTTGCCTGCACAGCAGGGGTGTTGGGAATCGACCGCATCATATTCGGCAGTGACTATCCGTATGAGGATGTCGGTGATATGGCAGGCTTTGTAAAGGAGAATCTTGATCTTTCTGCGGAAGATCGGGAAAAGCTCTGTTTCAGAAACGCAGAGCAGCTTGGTATTTCAGTTTAATTCAGAGAATTTTGAAGTTGGTTTACAGTGCTCCATCCCTGGACGATGCCGGTACGCGACTGGGGCTGACGATGATTCCGTTGACTCGGTTCGTTGGACACGCCCCAATTGAAAGAGTTCAGATGATCTACCGTCGTTCATTTTGCAATAGAAAATGCCGCGCCTGCCTCCCCGACAAATACAATTCTGCCATTGATGGGAAGCGTGATACCGTCACGCGGATCTTTTTCCAGAGAGGTTGCAATACAGTTCATCTTGTCATCATAGGCAAACCACGAGCCGTTTTCCGGCACCTTGATCTGCCAGCTTTGTCCGGCCGTGCTTTCATCCACGTCGTACCAAACCGCGCCGGAAGCAATTTTTACTTCATCTCCAATTTGGGATGTCTTTTCAATTGTGGAGGCGTCAATGTAGGCGTAATGGTTGATATATAGGGTTTCAACGCCGCCTTCCTTTTCAACGCGAAGAAGATTTGTGTCACGTCCTGTCATTGTCGGTGTGGATTGGTAGGGAGCGGCGGTATTCGCATCCATGATTCTGGCGCTCTTGACATTGGCACCGCTGCTTTGGTAAATCCCCACGCCCACATATCCAGGCGTCCGCTCGTCCGTGTTTATTTTTGCTATTCCGGAACGGACATATTGAAATGATGAATATTTTTCATTGGTCAGCAAATACTCCTTGTCATTGCGGGACTCCCATTCCTTCATGACTTCGCCTGACACTGCGTTTGGTTCCACCTTTACGGCAACGGGCATCGCACAGGCGGTTTGGCTCAGCCCCGGCGCGGTTTCATAGGTCTGAATGACAATATACTGATCATCGGCAAACTGTAATGTAGTTACGCCGCGCGTGCCGTCCTGGGTGGAGGAAAGCGTGCCAATACCAATGTAATCCCCGTTGGTAGAGACAAACTCGCCGGCGGTGTTGTATATATATTCCTGCGTCCGCTCATTGCGCACGCCGATGGGAGTCAGAAGCAGCGTGCTTTCGGTAAACTCCGCGCGAACAAAATAGCCTTGTCCGAAATCGTAAAGACCGGCATACGCTTTTGTGCTTTCCGGAATCGTCGCGGATTCCGTATTCAGTTCGGGCAGCGTCAGCTCCGTGTTGTCAATGAGCCCTTCCTCTTTGAGAACCTCCATGATAATTTCCTGGGCAATCTGTTGTTCATAGGTGTCCTGCCCCGACGACGCCACCGCCACCGCCAGATTTTGCTCAGGCAGCACGGTCAGGTTGGTATGGTACATACCTGTGCCTCCGCCTTTGGCAAGCGCCTTTATCCCATATTGGTTGAAGGGGTAGACGTCCACGCTGTCCCAGCCCAACCCATAGCTGAATGTGGTATCCGCGTTTTCATCGACCATTGGCCGCTGGTGTTGATTTTGGGCCATCTCCTCCACGGACGCTTTGGAAAGGACGCTGCCGTCTGCGCCGTCCATAAATATCGTGGCATATTTGCACAGGTCCTCCATGGAGGCATACATGCCGCCGGAGCCGATCACATTTAGATTTTCCGCTTTCATCTCATTGCTGCCGATATACACCGCCGCAAGGGTATCCCGATCAAACGCGCTCTGCGTGGTTTTGATTTGTTCCAGCCCCAGCTTTTGCAAGAAGTTTTGGTCGATGAATTCCGTAAAGCTGACGCCGCTCACCCGCTCGATCAGGATCTCCGCAAGTGTCAGGCCGTCGTTACAGTAAATGGAGATTGCACCGGGATCGTGCTTTAATGTCTGTGTTTGCAGAAGTTCCAGAAAATGATCGTGGTTGTAGGTGTCGTTGTCCCCCATGAGCCACGCGTTGTTGTCGGTCATCCCCATGAGTCCCGCCGAGTGGTTCAGCAGCATGCGCGGGGTAATCTCCCGGTAGCGCGGGTCGGCCATGGTAAAGTCGGGGATATAGGTCGTCAGCGGTTCATCCAGGTCCAGCATGCCTTCCTCCACAAGCTTCATAGCGGCGGCGGCGGTGAACACCTTGCTCACAGAGCCGATGCCGTACATCGTCTGGGCTTGTTCCGGTACGGCCTCAGCTTCTGCCAATTGTACCGGGGCCATGGTCTGCGCCGCCACAGGCAATGATCCGAACCGGATTCCCGATAAGCCAAGCAGTAAACAGGTGAATAGTACGGCTCTTTTTTTCATGATGGCCTCCTTGTTTATTCAGACAACAGCTCATATGCTGAAATATGCCGGATTCTCACAGCGGACAGCATTGCAATACCAAAGGTAGCGAGGGTGATTACAATCCCGATCATTCCTATCAGTATGGGACTAACTGCAAAGGCGGCGCTTTTCACCCCCATGGTGCCGAATGCCGCCGATAACACAGGGCTTACCAGCCGGGCACCGCTGACGCAGCCGATGACGGCACCCAGAAGCGCGGCCGGCAGGAAGCTGATGCCCAACTGGAATACGAGCTCTTTGGTGGTATATCCGCCCGCCTTTAGCGCACCCAACTCCCGTCGGCGTTTGGTGAGGATACTTTTTACAGTCATGGGGAGGATCAGCGCTATGA
>JAJBUC010000141.1 GCA_020860545.1 Oscillospiraceae bacterium
CTGGAGGACGGAAAGGTGATTGAGCAGTTCGTCGGCGAGGGGTTGGCAGGACAGGACGGCTATTTTATCGCGGCGTCGGGCACGGCGTATGGCAGCCCGCGCGCACGCGCCGCGGCGGAAGCGGGGGAGAGGGTGGCGCTGTCTGCGGCCGATGTGGCGACCACTCAGGCGGTACAGCCGGTCATGGAGGCGCAGGCGGCACCACTTTCCCCGGTACAGCAGGACGTTACCCTGGAGGCCGAGCAGGTGCCAGAGCCTAAACCGGAACCCGAGCCGCTTCCACAGGAGCAGGAGATATTCGAGGTTGTGCGCGCGCAGGAGCAAGATAATACCGCGCTTATCTGGATTGTGGCGGGGATTGTTCTGGTCATAGTTGCGCTTGGCGCGTTGGCGCGCGTACAAACGGCGAGGCGCAGGGACAAGAACTCCCGTAGTTAAATAACACAACTTTTTATAAGGTATACCGGAACCTTTGGCCGCTGTGCAGATGGAACTGTACAGCGGCCATCCCCTTAACGTCTGCATTATCCTTGAAAAAACACTTGCATACATGTGGAAAGCATGATAAAATAACTTCATTGTTTGTATAGCATGCAGGTGTAGTTCAATGGCAGAATGTCAGCTTCCCAAGCTGAACACGAGGGTTCGATTCCCTTCACCTGCTCCAGATTGAATCCCTTAGAGCCGCAAGGCTTTAGGGATTTTTCTTTTTCTCTGCATCATCCATATTATAGGAGAAAACAGGGCAGGAAATGCACTTTTTTGTGTGGTGGACAGGTCAGAATACAGGTCAAACAAGGATAGCCTGTGCATGTTATCGGCCTTTACGGCGGGGGGGGGCGCTGTGAATCTTGAAGGATTCCAGTTTCGTCGGCGCGACTGTCGCAGACGGATGACACATCATAAAGCCACACCCATCAGGCAGGCGTACAGTAGGCACGCGAACAACCGACGCACCTCTCCCTGCCATGACGGAATAGGTATAGC
This sequence comes from Oscillospiraceae bacterium, assembly GCA_020860545.1. Lineage (GTDB taxonomy): Bacteria > Bacillota > Clostridia > Oscillospirales > Oscillospiraceae > JAJQEJ01. The sequence goes on from JAJBUC010000141.1 coordinate 988, forward strand.
TATCCACTTCAGGGATCGTCACCTGCCGAAGCTGACGGGCCAACGCAGAGGTAGCCGCCAACGACTGGAGGGTTTCGTTCTCGTCCAGCCTGTCAATTGCAAAGGTGAAGGAACGATCCTTTTTCAGCGGCATGAGCTGGGTGGTGCCGTCAAGGTCTTGCACCTCGCCGTAGCGGCTCCAGTGGCACCCAGTTCCGTTGCGGTCATAGTCATTCATTGGAGCCGTGCCAATGGAGAAGATGCGGACAGCGGTCGCGCCGTCCCAGTCAAAGTCCTGATTAGACACCAAGGGCTTCTTGCTCTCCTGAGTAAAGAGTTCATCAACGTAGGGTAAAAATTTTGTTACAAGTTCAATTGTCATGAGTTATTCATCCTTTCAAGTGTGCCCGCCTTGCAGCCCCATTGTACCCCGAAGGACATCCTTCTTGGAGTTCCCGAAATTTCGGGGCTCGGGTTGCTGCTCGGTATACTGGAGAAAATTGTCAAATTTCTGTCTGGTTTCTGCTGGGTCTTTTCCTATAATGAGGTAGAGTAGGCCCTCGTCATAAGTAGCGTCATACCCCTCCTCATACAGTAACTGCGCCGCATAAAAGCGCTTTTCTCGGTCTGCCAGCTCCTGCTCACGCGCAAGCAAGGCAGATTCAGCCCCGGTCAATCTTTCGGCCATTTCGGCAGCGGCCTGCTTATACTGCTCTTTCAACTTGGTAAGGCGGTCACCAACAATTTTATTGACCTCCTCTTGGCTGAAAGTGCGGCCCCCTGCTGCTTCCACGGCTTCAAAGTCTTCCGGTAAGTAGTCGTCGGCCTTGGCTTCGTCAAGCGTCTGCTGGGACTGTTGATCCCGCTCTTCCTTCTCGGCCTCGATCTTGGCTCTTTCTTCGTTTTTAATGTCTGAACTAATCATAATGAACCTCCATTTTACGCCCTGAGTGGGCTATTTTATTTGAAGCGGGCTGTTCGCCCGGTGCTTCCGTTGTAGTTGCGGCCCGCTTTGCCTCTTTCGTGAATATGATCTTCTCAATGACGCAGGCAGAGAGAAGACCATGGATTACGTTAAAGACCTACAGAAGGTAAAAGACTACCAAAAATAAAACCGCCCCAGGACGAATCCTAGAGCGGTGTTGCGAGCCCTTGCTATTCAGTTGTCTCCATAGTGGGATCGACAGTCGGCAATAATAAGTTTGCCGTCTTCAATGCGATAAATGATTCGGTTCGTATCGTCTACTCTTCGTGACCACCAGCCGGATAGATTGCCTTTAAGCGGTTCCGGCTTTCCGATCCCCTCATACCCGTTACGCTCGATATCTTTTATGATCTGGTTCACTCGCTTGAGCGTTTTCTTGTCCTGTGCCTGCCAGTAGAGATAGCTGCCCCACGCCTTATCTGTCCATAGCTTCTCCACCAGTTAATCCTCAATCAGGTCATGCACAGTGAGCTTGCCCGCGTCTGCATCTTGAATGGCACGGTAAAGAACCCTCATATTTTCTTCACTATAGAACGGATCGGCCTTTAGCTCAAACGGAATACCGTGCTCCCGGACAACAGCTTTCGCAAAGATATTGAATCCAGTGGTTACATTCATACCCAGACTATCCAGAATAGTCTCCATTTGCTTTTTCAGGTTTTCATCCATGCGGATATTAACATTAACAGTTGCCATATTATCGGCCCCTTTCATATATCCATTGTAATCGATCATCGTTATGTTGTCAATACATTGTGCGCATTTATTTGTAAACTATACATGAACAGGAGGCGGCTCATGGCGAAAGCAAAGAAACGCGCTGACGGGCGGTATCGGGCGCAAATCTACCTTGGCCGGGATGACGACGGACGGAAACAGTATAAATGTGTCTACGCCAAATCCCCGTCGGAACTGAAGGAGAAGGAGACCGCCGTCCGGCTCCAGCTGGGCCGTGGGCTGGATGTGCTTTCACAGCGAGATAGCTTCGACCAATGGGCAGATGATTTCCTCCGGCTGAAAAACGCCGCGCAGATAACCGAACGCCAGAAGGAGAACTACCGGCACACGGTGGATGTGTGGAAAGAGGAGCTGCACGACTATGAAATTGGACAAGTCCGCGCAGATGACATTGAGCGTGTGCTTGTTGTTCTACAGGAAGAAGGATTTGCCGCCCGCACCGTAAATTTCTACCGCTCCACCATTCGGCAGATCATGCAGCGGGCCGTGGGGCGCGTTATTCCCTCTAATCCCGTCGACCTTGTTCAGCTCACACAGCCCGCGCAGACGGCGGAGAAGCGGCGCGCGCTGACGCAGGATGAGCAAGGATGGATATGGGAAACCCCACCCTCCGGCACCTGACAAAATCAGCCGCAGGTATGCGGACTGTGGATATCCCCCAAAAGCTGGCGGACTATCTGGCGCAAATGCCCCGTGACAACACCCTGCTTGTCCACACAGAAGACGGAAGGGTGATGACGGCCACAGCATGGGAGGCTCTCTGGAAGTCTTACATGCGGCTGCTGAATATCAAGTACGGCACGCGCACGCTTGCCGACCTCGAGAAGATGAAAAAGCTGGGACAGCGCAAATTTGATATGACAATACCGCCTATCACACTGCACTGGCTCCGGCATACATTTTGCACGCTGCTCTATATGGCTGGTGTGGACGCGGTGCAGGCCTGCGCCCAGATGGGGCACGCCGACATAACCACGACACTGAAAATATATACACATCTGGATTCGATCCACAAACGCAAAACTGTAGACAAGCTGGATGCATATCTCTCCGGCGCGGAAGGTCAAACGGTCGGAAACAAGTAGCGTACAGGTCAGATACAGGTCAAAAATACACGTATCCATTGAGCCGTAACTCATCACACCAGCTTCCCAAGCTGAACACGAGGGTTCGATTCCCTTCACCTGCTCCAAAGTGCATCCCTCAGAGCTTGTTAGGCTTTGAGGGATTTTTTTGCCATAAGAAGTTGCAGGAGAAAGCAAAGATAGCGCAACCGGGAGGGTGCCGTGCGGCACCCTCCCGGTTGATACGGAGGTGTTATATGTTATTGACAGCAGCCACCTGTGGCCTCAATGAAGCCGCGGCGGCGGAAATAGTTAATGCCGATGGTGGTAATATGATAAATGAGTTTGGTTACATGTAAGTTGTTTGCGCCGTCGAGCCTTGCGATGGGGTAAATGATGCCGCTGTTGACAAACTCGGGTGCCATGCCGATGATGGTGACATCATTGGGCCGGGCAATTGCGTCGGAAAAATAGACGATGCCGATGGCGGGACCTGTGGCATCCGCCACGGCGTTCAATACCGCGGTTGTGTTATTCAGCTTTTCGGCGTTGGCGTTAACAAAATCCCAGTTGCCGTCGTAGTCAAAGGTGGTATGTGTGTAGCGCCCGGCCGGGACATTGACCGGCTCATCGGGGTTAGCCATATAGAATTTCACCCTGGAGGTATCTACGGTTTTGGCGCTGATGTGCTTGAAGCAGCTGATATTAGACAGTCCGCTGCCGGTTTTCTGAATGATCACCAGACGATTCCCCACGAACCCTTTCACCAGGGCCGGGTTCACCTTGCCAACCGCAATGAGATCGTCAACGGGGTACATGGCGCTTGGGATGAACAGATCCGGCGAAAGCTTCCCACACGCGATATCCCCGGCCAGATATCCCGCGTCATCATAAACTGCTTTGATTTTATCTCCGGTATCCGCGCTGTATTCTTCTGCCATATCCTCGATTGCGTTTTTTAAGCTGATGTCTGCCGCTAAGATTAACTCTGCCATTTTTACTACCTCCTAAAAATATTTGGTTGCTAGCATTTCTGGTCAGTTCCTGCAACAGGTGGAATTGGCAATAGATGCTATA
>JAJBUC010000098.1:0-4093 GCA_020860545.1 Oscillospiraceae bacterium
CCCTTGCTTCACCCAGCCCTGCAGAGGATTTGATCGCCACGCAATCGGCAACGCCGGAGCAGGAGGAGGGTATTTTGTATGAAAACGAAGACCTTGGTTTCTCCCTCGTATTCCCACAGAGTTGGGACGGGAAGTATGGCATACTTCCGCTTGACGATTCCATCGAGGTGCACCATACCCAGACACGCGAGGAGGTCGGGGAGGGCAACGGATTGCTCTTTGCCATCGCGCGCTACAGCCTCACGGAGGATACCGGCAGCATGGAGATCATCGCCACCACGGAGGACGCCCAATATGTGGTCATCTACCCCGCAGATACCGGTGTAACGCCAACCAATCCGTCCGCCGACGAGTACCTCACCATGCTTGATGAGGCTCCCTCCGTCGTGTCCACCCTGCAGCTTCTGGTCAGCCCGTAAGAATGTAGCGGCATAGTCCCCTGTTGTAGCCTCATGGGCCTGCGACAGGGGGTTATTGTATACCTGTACTTTATGCGCAGGGGAAACCCCCTGCGCATAAAGTATCGTGATTGATATCTTTACTTTTGGACCAAACTGGTGTATATTATTGAAACATCCAAACCGAACGATTTTACCCTGAAAAGAAAGGTGAAAACATGGATCTTGACTTGCTCTTTCAAAAATCGGAACTGATTCCGGTGATCATTCAGGACGAGGAGACAAAGGATGTATTGATGCTCGGCTTTACAAACCGTGAAGCGGTAGAACTGACCGTCGAAACAAAGACGGCGTGGTTCTGGAGCCGCAGCCGCAGTAAGCTCTGGAACAAGGGTGAGAGCTCCGGGAACTATCTGCATGTCAAAAAAATGGTGGCCGACTGCGACACGGATACTCTGCTCTATCTCTGCAAACCCGACGGCCCGACCTGCCACACAGGGTGCCGCTCGTGTTTTTTTCAGACAATTATGGAGGAGGACTGACCATGGACGCTGTATTGCAAGGACTGTTCGACGTGGTGCGCGACCGGAAGGAGCACCCGCAGGAAGGTTCCTACACCTGCTATCTGTTCGAGCGGGGCCTCGATAAAATTTTGAAAAAAGTGGGCGAGGAATCCGCCGAGACTATTATCGCGGCAAAAAACGGTGTGCAGGAGGAGACGGTCGGCGAAATTTCCGATCTGATCTATCACCTGCTTGTCCTCATGGCGGCACAGGATATCCCGCTCGACGTGGTGGCGGCGGAGCTTGCGCGCCGGAGTGAGAAGATCGGCAATTTAAAACAGATGCACCAGACAGATAGGGAAACGTAAGCTACAGCGTTACAAGAAACCGTGCCCACTGCCCGGTTGCGCTTTCCACCGTGATCTTCCCTTTGTGCGCCGAGACAATGGCGCGCGCGATGGATAGGCCGAGCCCGTACCCGCCCGTCTCGCGGGAGCGGGAGACGTCACTGCGGTAGAATCGGTCAAAAATCTGTTCCCGCTCCCCCTCCGGTATGCCCGCGCCGGTATTATAAACCGAGAGGAGGATATGTCCGCCCACCTGATGCAGGGCGACCTGCACCTGCCCATGCGCGTTGGAGTGCTTAATGCCGTTATCGATCAGAATCGCGATGAGCTGTCGGATCTGTACCTCATCGCCGGTATAGAAAAGCGCGTCCTGCACGTCGTAGGAGAGCGCTTTCCCCTCCTCGAAGGCGTGACTTTCAAATTCCAGCGTTGTGTTACGCACCGCCTTACTCAGGTCAAATCGGCTCATCACCATCTGCGTCGCGCCCTCATCCGCACGGGCGAGGGACAACAGTGCCTGAATGAGCGAATTCATACGGTTGATCTGGCTGCGAATCTGATAGAGCTTATCGTTCCCGCCGATTTCTCCCTCAAGCACATCGGTGTTCGCGCCGATAATGGTTAGCGGTGTCTTGAGCTCATGGCTGGCATCGGCGATGAAGCGCCGCTGTTTTTCAAAGCTCGCATTGACCGGTCCGACCACCCACTTCGATAAAAACAGTGAAAAAAAGAAAAAGACAACACAGGCGATCAGCGCCATCCAGAGGGAGCTCTGGATCAGCTGGGAGAGCAACCGTGCCTCAATACTGCGCTGGGAAAATGCAATGATTGTACCGTAATTCTTTTCGGCGGCAAGATAACGGAACTCTCCAATGGTTCCGCTGGTTTTTCCACTGTCGAGCACGGCGAGCGCGTACTCCTCCGCGGTGTCGGTAGAGAAGTCAAACATCCTTTCGGCGTTGATCTCCAGAATATTGCCATCCACGTCGAGCCTGACATAGAAAATGCTCCCAATGCGTGAGAAATCATGATTGGGTGCCGGGGCCGCCGCCACGTCTTTCGCCCCGCCGGCACGTATGCCGCCGTCCCCATTTCCCGGCGAAAAAGCAAAACCATCCTGCACGATGACCGCCTGCAGCTGCTCATCGGTAAAGCGATTGCTGTCACTTTGCATGAAAACATTGAGCATGATAAGAATGAGGGCAAACACCAGAATGAGCGCCCCCATAATCACCGCAATGATCTTCATCCGGAGTTTACGAATCATGCCCCATCCTCCAGGTAGTATCCAATTCCGCGCGATGCCTTAATTTGGACGGGGGAGCCGATGGCAGCAAGCTTTTTACGCAGGAAGGAAATATATACTTCAATGGCATTGTACTCCGCTTCGGAGTCATAGCCCCAAATCTTCTCAATGAGCCTGTCCTTCGAAAGAATCTGTTTTTGATTTTCCAGTAAAATCTCCATGAGCTGGTACTCCTTGAGCCCTAACTTGACGGCGTTTTCTGCACAGATCAGCTCATGCGTGCGCCGGTTGAGAACCGTCTGCCCAATGGTGAGCTCATCGCCCGTCAGCTCGCCCTTTCGACGGGTGAGCGCGCGCAGACGCGCAAGCAACTCCCCCGTGGCAAACGGCTTTGTCAAATAGTCGTCCGCGCCGCAGTCAAGTCCGGTGATTTTATCGTCCACCTCCGATTTTGCCGTCAAAAGCAGAACGGGGGTACTGCAACCCTCCGTCCTCAGTGTACGCAGTACGGACATTCCGTCTTTCTTCGGCAGCATAACATCCAGTATAATGGCATCGTAAATACCGCTCAGAGCGCAATCCTCACCGGAGACGCCGTCGTACACCGCGTCCACAGAATAACCTCCCTGCTGCTTGAGCAGTGCGGCCAGTACATCAGAAAGCTGCCGTTCATCTTCCACCAGCAGAATACGCACATCAATCCCCTCCCGCAAAATGCATCTGTAATAATTGTATGGGGAAAAACTTAAAATTAAATTGAATGCCGCCCCCACAGTCCATTATACCATTCGGGTATCCACTTGACCATAACCCCCGCAAAGATTCGTCTTGTCTATTCTCTCAGGAATATGATATAATATCAGCATTCGTTGAAACTCCAAGCAACGCGCAGGGAGGGAAATGCGATGGCACAATCAACGAAGCAGGCTTTGGCTGCTTCACTAAAAAAAATGTTGGAAAAACGAAACCTGGACGATATTACTGTCAAAGAGCTGGTTGAGGACTGTCAGGTGAACCGCCAGACATTCTATTATCATTTCCAGGATATTTTTGACTTGCTTGCGTGGTTTTTGGCGCGGGAATTTTCCGCGCTCATGCCGGAGCGGTGCACCACGGAGAATTGGCAAGATACACTTTTGCAGATCACACATTATGTACAAGGGCACTATAAGCTCATGCTTCATATTTACAGCTCCAACGGCCAGCAGGTTTTTAATCAGGAATTTAACCGGGTTTCCCTTCAAATGATGTATGAAGTAGTGGAGTCCAGCGGCGAAGGGCTTTCCATATCGGAGGAAGACAAGCGATTCGTCGCAAATTTTTACAAATGCGCTCTGACGGGCATCTTCGCCGACTGGCTCTCGCGTGGTATGGAGGATGACCCGGCCCAACTTATTTCCAAGGCGGGCAGATTGCTCGACGGTGCTTTTCGCCAAGGGGTATCCTGTTTCTCAAAAAAACCATAAAAATACTTTTGGGGGTGTCGTTTCACTTACGACACCCCCAAAAAATTCTGTCATGGAAAGAAATTAATCTTGCATGCAGACGCAAATTGAATTTATTTTTCTTTCCGAATGAGTTGCAGGCGGTCTGCAATCA
>JAJBUC010000098.1:4103-4750 GCA_020860545.1 Oscillospiraceae bacterium
GAATTCGCTGTTGGTCGGCTTTCCTTTGGCGTTGCTGATGGTATAGCCGAAATACTTCTGAAGGGTCTCCAAATCGCCCCGATCCCATGCCACTTCAATGGCGTGACGAATCGCGCGTTCCACGCGGCTGGCCGTGGTACCAAAGCGCTTGGCAACTTCCGGGTAGAGAATTTTGGTCACCGCATTAATGACCTCCATGTCGTCCACAGCGATCATAATTGCCTCGCGGAGATACTGATACCCTTTGATATGCGCGGGCACGCCGATTTCATGAATGATAGAGGTGATCACGCTCTCCAGACTCTGCTCGCGCTGAACCGGGCGGGGCGCAACCGTCCCCGGCTGTATCTGCATGGATAACTGCCGGATACATTCTACCACCGCCGTTGTCTTGCAGGGCTTAATCATGCAATAATCCGCGCCCAATCGCGCCGCGAGCTCCGCCACATCTCCTTTGGCAAAGCTGGACAGCACCAAAACCTGTGCCTTATGCGCGAGCATAGAGAGTCTCTGCAGCAGCTCAACGCCGTCGATATGCGTGAGTACCATATCCATCACAATGATATCTGGATTGAGTTCTTTTGCCAGCCTGACCGCTTCCTCCCCATTTCCGGTTTCCGCAACGAGGGGTAACTCGGATTCATGGG
>JAJBUC010000110.1:0-5302 GCA_020860545.1 Oscillospiraceae bacterium
CAATTATGAAAAATCACGGTTTTCATAGCGGCGGGGGAAATTTGTTGTCCCGCCTTTCCCTTTTGGGCCGCTAGGCGCAAAACGCCTGCGCCCTTGCGCCTTTTTCTTTCCATTGTAACTGCGACATGAGAACGAATAAAGCGTGCCTGGTTGGCACGCCTTGACCGACAAATAAATTATAGAGGTAGGCTATTATGATTTTAAAAACAGCGCGGCTAGTACTACGCCCCTGGCAGGCGGCGGACGCAGAAAGCCTATACGAATATGCTAGAAATCCCGAGGTCGGTCCATCTGCCGGTTGGCCTATTCATACGAGTGTGGACAACAGCAGGCAGATTATAAAGGATGTCCTCTCCACAGACGAAACTTATGCTGTCACGCTGAAAGATAACGACGACGCAATTGGTTCCATCGGGTTGCTGATCGGCAATAAGAGCAATCTTGGCATATGCGCTGATGAAGCGGAAATCGGGTATTGGCTCGGCAAGCCTCATTGGGGTCAGGAGCTGATTCCGGAAGCAGTGCGAGAACTGATGCGCCACGCCTTTTGCAATCTCAATATGGCCACCCTCTGGTGCGGATATTTTGACGGCAACGAGAAATCAAAGCGTGCACAGGAAAAATGCGGTTTCCGCTTCCACCATACCGAAACCGAAACGGAATGGCCGTTGATCCACGTCATCAAAACACTGCATGTCACCCGTATCACAAAGCAAGAGTGGAGCCATGCCTCCCGCTGCGCAGGCGAAAAACCAGGACAAGCCGGCCAATAAGCAGGGGGAACCCCTACCATAAGGAGTAAAAACAATCCATGTACTCCCCCCGCAGGGGGCAAACTAAATCTCCTCCGAATTGCTACCGCCCGCGTCGTTTCCCGCAGCCGTCATGGCCAAACCGCGCTCACAGCGGTTCCCCCAATGGTCGATGAGCTGATTCTTGCGGTAGAAGCAGATAATTTCACAGTGGTTTGTGCACTGCGGGCAGGTGTGGACCTCCGTTTTAAAGGAGGTCTCCGCGATATCCTGCGGCAGGCATTTGCCGCCGCCCGCCCGCCGGGCCAGCAGCGCAACGCCGAGCGCCCCCATCAGGTGCCCGTTTTCCGGAACAACAACCGGCAGCCCCAGCTCCTTTTCGAAGGCGGCGACGACCCCCGCGTTTTTGCTCACCCCGCCCTGAAAGACAACGGGGGGGGGCAATCTTTTTCCCCTTGCCCACGTTGTTGAGGTAGTTCGACACCACCGCCGCGCAGAGCCCGGCGACCAGGTCCTCCTTGCTCACGCCGACCTGCGCTTTGTGCACCATATCCGTCTCGGCAAAGACGGTGCACCGCGCGGCAATCTTCGCGGGGCTCCGGGAGCGCAGCGCCCATTCCCCCATCTCCTCCACGTTCAGCCCGAGACGCTTTGCCTGCGACGTGAGAAACGCCCCCGTCCCGGCGGCGCAGAGGGTATTCATGGCGTAATCCACTACGACGCCGTTTTCGAGCAGGATCATTTTCGCGTCCTGCCCGCCGATCTCCAGAATGGTGCGGACATCCGGGCATTTGGCGAGCGTGCCCACGGCGTGGGCGGTAATTTCATTTTTGACGACGGTGGCCTCCAGCATCGCGCCGACCAGCTTACGCGCCGAGCCGGTCGTTCCGACCGCTGTAATCCCAGCCTCGGCGGGCATATCCCGCATTAATTCCCGCAGCAGGCGCTGCACAGCGCCGACGGGGTCCCCCTCTGTCCAGAGGTAGGCCTGCGCCGCGATTTCGCCCCCCTCATCCAGCAGGACTCCCTTTGTGGAAATCGACCCCACGTCCACCCCAAGACTGCGTTGTATTTGCATGTTGTGTTTCATCCCTCTTCATCTTTAACATATCGGCAAATGCCTCCACCCGCGTCTGCAGGCCGGTGTCCCCGTTCTGCGCGTCAAAGCTCAGGCGCAGCAGCGGGATTTTGTAGTCCCGCGCCACGCGCAGCAGGGCCGGCTCGGCATTCACCTCCGGCGTACAGGCGGCGGACTTCATGTGAATCACGCCGTCATAGCCGCGCTTTGCGTAGCTTCTGGTCTGCGCAACGCTGTCCACGCCGTTTGCGCCCACCGTATAGCTCAGGTATTTCCCGCACAGGCGCAGCGCTCGCCGGTCACTGCGCGTCAGGAGCAGGAAGGTGACGCTCATGCGGCGGCTGACCACAATGTGGTGGCGCGCGAGCGCTCTCTCCAGATCGAAATTGCTAAACGGCTCCATCAGGGTATAGAGCTCCCCGACAATCCCTACGCGCAGCGGGTTTTTCGGCATATCCACCGGTATCCTCCGGTACGCGCGCATGTGCTTGACCGCGACAGAAATGAGGCCCTTTGCCGATGTGACGCCGGCGAGATCCGCGAGGAAATTCCGCTTCGCCCGCTCAAACGCGCCCTCCTCCCGCTCAAAGCCGATGTGTTCGCGCAGATAGAAGTCCATGTTGTCGAGCAGCAGCAGCTCAAACAGCCCGAGCAGCCCGCCCCGGATCGCCCTGCCGGGCGTCACGGTGGGATCGATAGCCTTAAATTCCTCAAATATTTTACCCGGCGTTACGTTCCCGCGCGACACCCAGATGAAGCGGAAATCGTAGCCGAGATCGCGCAAAATTTGCTCCTGCACCGCGCCGTAATACCCGAACCGGCACCCCGTCCCCGTCTGAAACAGGACGTTTGCGCCAAGCTCCAGCGCCTGAATAAAATTGCCGAGATTATACTTGAAGGGCGCGCAGACGTAGTCCGGGCTGTGCCGGGTGCCCAGCTCAATCGTCTCTTTGGTGAGCGGCGGCATGACCATCTCGGCGTTCGGAAAAATCGCCATCAAGATATTCTCGATCACCACATGATAATCCCCCATCTGGGGGAAACTAAGGCGCGGCTTATCCATTGACCGCCCTCCTCCCCGCCATCATGTCCATAAAGCTCTCAAGGCGGGTCTGCAGGCCCGCCTCCCCCTGCTGGTCGTCAAGCATCAGCTTGATCATGGGCACGTCTCCGGCCCGGCGCAGGATCATCTCGCCTGTGAGCGCGTCGTTGCCGCAGGGGAACGCGGAGAGGAGAATGACGCCGTCCACCTCATGCCGGTACCGCGCGATTGCGCCGGAAATCTCCTTGTTAATGAGCCAAAAGCATTCCGGCGTCAGCTCCTGCGCCGCATCCCGGCAGGCCTTGCGGTAGAACCGGTCGCTGAACACCGGCTGCGCGCCGAGCGTACGCAGGGTACGCAGAATGGGGCCGGATGTGTATGCGTCGTGCAGAAGGTATGGCTGCCCGGCAAGCAGAATTTTCGTCCCCGGCGTCTGCATGAGGTTAAACTGCGCTACCCGCGCGCGCTTGTCCTCCGCGTCCTGCGTCCACCGCGCCGCGCGGTATGCGTCAGCGGCCTGCCGCCGCTTGCCCAGTTTCCTCCCAAGGGACAGAAATGCCTTCTCCTCTCCCCGTCTGCCCTCCCCGTCCAGATTCATGCTGAGGACGGAAAGGTCCGGGAAGGTGCTCTGCACCGTGTCTGTGATGCCGAAAAAGCGGATGCAATATTCATCAAACTTTCCCCGGCTTTTTAGCCGTGGCACAAATACCATGTCGCACTTCTCCCGCAGTCGCGCCACATGGCCGAGGTATATCTTGAGCGGCAAACACCCCTCGTCGGAAGCAACCTTATTCCCCTGCTCCACCAGTTCCCGGTCGGTCTCTCCGCTCGTCACGACCTCCATATCCAGCGCGCGAAAAAAACCCTCCCACAGGTGCTGATAGCGGTAATATAGATACGCCTTCGGGATTCCAACCGTCATGCGATAACCATCTCCTTCTTTGCGGATAGTATAACCTCATTGGTGAGAATATATGAGACGGCATAAAACAAAAATCTGTCCGTTCATATCCGTTCATAATTGATTCAATATAGGAGAATACTAACGCAATGGAAGAAGGAGGTATCACCATGCAGCCAACACCAAAAGACGTCTTCCCACCCCAGCATCAGACCAGGCAGCCGGGCCGTGAGGCTGAGATGAATCCGCCGCCCACGTATGATAACCCCGCCTACAGGGCGGGCAGAAAGCTCTGCGGCAAGCGCGCGCTCATCACCGGCGGGGACAGCGGCATCGGGCGCGCCGTTGCCATCGCGTTTGCCAAGGAGGGCGCGGATATCGCAATCATCCATCTGCACGAAAACAGCGACGCAAAGCAAACCCAGGACGCCGTAACCGCCCTGCACAGGACATGTACCGTGATCCCCGCCGACCTGAAAGACCCGAAAGAGGCGGAAGCTGCCGTCTCGCAGGCGGTTTCCGCGTTGGGGGGCTTGGATATCCTTGTAAACAACGCGGGGGTGCAGTATCCCCAGAACAGTATTCTGGATATTACCTGTGACCAGCTCCACCATACCGTGGAAAGCAATCTCTATTCCTGCTTTTATGTAACGCAGGCGGCCCTGCCCCATCTGCAGGCAGGTGCCGCAATCATCAGCACCGCCTCCATCACCGCGTTTGAAGGAAACCCCGCCCTGCTTGACTATTCCGCCAGCAAAGGGGCGATTGTCGCGTTTACGCGCTCCCTGTCGCTCTCCCTCGTGGGCCAGGGGATCCGTGTCAACGCGGTGGCACCTGGGCCGGTGTGGACGCCGCTCATTGTATCGAGCTTTTCGCCCGAGCAGGTACAGACCTTCGGCTCCACCACCCCCATGCAGCGCGCGGCGCAGCCCTGCGAGCTTGCGCCGATGTATGTATTTTTGGCAAGCGACGACGCCTCGGCTATCAGCGGACAGATTTTCCATGTAAACTGCGGTACAATTATCAATTAGGCAGGGAGGAAACGCAACCATGGCAAAAGCAAGTATTTATTTTACTCTGGAACACGCGATGGACAGGCATATGGCGCGGGACGTCAAGGCGTCTCTCGGCGGTATTCCGGGTGTACTCTCCGTCGCGGTGGGCGACGGCAGCGACAGGATATCCGTAGACTATGACAGTACCGGCACAAGCCCCAAAGCTCTGCATCAGGCACTTAGTAAGCGCGGCCTTGCAGCTTCGGCGGAAGACCGGGAAACACATGTGATGTAAGGACAGGTGAAGCACATGAAGCAGCAACGACATGACCAAAGCGGCCGCAGGCAAACAGAACAAAAGGTGACACTACAGGAGGGCAAGCCCCCGGAGGCGGGGATTACCCAGCCCCATCAGGCCAAAAAGGAAGCGCTGGGCCAAAACACCAAACGATAACACCGCGGGGGCCGCGCGAAAGGCGACGCCCCCGCCGGGATAATTGAAAATACCATACGAGTCCCCAAACAACCCCCTCG
>JAJBUC010000110.1:5312-25605 GCA_020860545.1 Oscillospiraceae bacterium
CACCCCCAGCCGGCAAAACTGCCCGCGGGGGCCAAAACCCCCACACGAAAACCCGGCGGGGGGGCGGCCATTCGCCCCGCCCCCGCGGTGTTATTTCATATTAGCTTACGATTCCACTTAAATCCACCGGTTTTGCGTCCCCCCATAGGTGCTCGAGATCATAAAATTGGCGGGCTTCTTCATTGAAGATATGAATCACAACGGAGGAATAATCCATCAGCACCCATGTGCCGCTGCGGTGTCCTTCAATGTGGTGCGGCTCCTCTCCCGCTTCCTTGAGCTTCATCTCGCAGGAACCCGCGAGCGCCTTAATCTGCGCGGCGGAGGTCGCGGTGCAGAGGACGAAATAATCCGCAAGCGTGGTCAGTTCTCCCGTTTCGAGCATCTGGATCTTCTGGCCCTTTTTATCGTCGAGCGCCTTTGCGGCGGTCATGGCAAGCTCTTTGGGTGTCATGGGCAAATACACTCCTTATTGATTAATCTTCCGGCAACATCCCGGCGCCGCTGTCCGGCTCGGCCGGTGCGGGCGTAGGTGTGGACGGCGTTGGCGTTGCGGTTTCCGGTGCGGTGGTCTCGGGGGCGCTCGTCTCAGGTTCCGTGGAAACCGCGGGAGTACTCGTCTCAGGCGTAGCGGACGGCGTTGCTGTCTCGCTCCCGCTCGAACCGGAGCTGCTTGTACCGCTGGAGGATGTGGACGGCGCGGTGCTGCTTAGATCGGTATTCTCCTCACTCGGCGACGGGGACGGGCTTTCCGTACTCGTGGAGGTAGAGGAAGACGTAGAGGACTTTGTCGTCGAGGATGCCGTCACCCTCAGCCGGGAATTGATGCCGCTATCCTGCAGCACGCCGCTTGTGGCGGCAAGCTGATTGCTGCTGTTCAGATATAATATATCCAACTCGCCACGCTGAATATCCTCTTTATACGGGTTAAAGGACTCGTTGACGAGTGAGAGCATCTCATCTACATTCACCAGAACATAGGAGATGCCTGTCCCGGCGGAATTATACAGCGTTTTTGGGGTGTTTGGCATAGTGTAGAACGTGACGTTATCCATAGAAAGCCCGTTCATAATCGCCTCTTTGCCAAACCACGCGAGATTGTTTATGGTGAGATTGGTCTCCACCTGCTCGGAGAAGATTTTTGCGAGCTCATTGATTTTTGTGACATTTTTAAACTGGAGGCAGGATTCTATGACGACCTTTAAAAAATCCTGCTGTGTCTGGATACGCCCGATATCTCCCTCGGGATAGCCGCCGTACAGCTTCCCGGTCGAGGTGCTGTTATAGCGGTAGCGGATAATCTGCATGGCCTTGTCTCCGTCTACATATTGATACCCTTTGTTCACATGGATATACAGGTCCTGCGTGTAATCCTCATAATTCATATCGAGCGGAACGTCGAAGTACACGCCGCCTATGGCGTCCACCAGCTCGCCGACGGCCTCCCACTCGATCACAATGGTGAAGTCCGGCGGATAGCCGACCAGATTCGCGACGTGCTCGGAGAGGAAATCAATCTTCTCCTCACCGTAAGAAGGGCCGGAGTTATAGACCGCGTTGAGCTTTTTGTTCGCCGGGCCCGTCGAGGCGATATTCACCAGCGTATCGCGCGGCAGGCTCATCACATTGAGCTTCTGGTTTGAAATGTCATAGGTCACCACCATCATCGTATCGGTATTTCCGCCGCCGCCGGTGTCCCGCCCTATCACAAGGAATGTCCATACATTATCTTTCCGGTCCGCACTCAACTGACCCGGGGAATCGTTATCGTCCACGCTGCCGGACGGCAGGGGCCGACGGGTGTTATTGGGTACTTCCGGCTGATCAATGAAGATGGCGGATGCGATAAACCCCACCACAATCACTGCCGCGACGACCGTCGCGGCTATGTAAACCCCTCGCCCGAGTGTTATCTTTTTGGTGTGCGGCGCTCTTGGCTTCCCGCCGCGCCGGTTTTTTCGAAATGATGTCCGCTTGGAATCGGTGCCGCCCTGTACCGTTTCCTTGGAGAGCCTTGCGCCGCCTCTGCTTTTCAACAAACCCATGCTATGTTCCTTTCTCTTTCGCCAGCCATGCCTTCGCCTGTAATGTTTTGGGGTGGATCACGCGCCCGCGCTCCGCCATCTCCTCAACACTCATCTCGCACCCGCGCAGCACCGCCGCGTCCAGATCGGTAAACGCCAGCCTGCGCAGCTCCTCCACGCCGTCAAAGGCGCGGTTGGGCTCCATATAGTCCGCCACGTAGAGGATTTTCTCCAGCGTGGTCATGTCCGCCTTGGCGGTGGTGTGCCAGAAAATAGCGCTATACGCCTCGTCCGATACCCCAAACAGATCGCGCGCGACCGCCGCGCCGGTCTTTGCGTGGAGGAGTTTCTCCTCCTTCCGCTCGACCTCATCCAACACAATACCATATTTTTCGCATAAATACAATTGGGTTTCTCTGTCATCATATTTTGTGCAGTCGTGCAAAATGGCCGCGCGCGCCGCCTGCTCCGTATCGGCACCCCAGCGCACCGCAAGTTTTACCGCCGTCTCCTCCGTCCCCTTGACGTGGGCGGTGCGCTTTGCGCGCATCATGGAATAGGCGCACGCGCGCAGGTCAGGCAGGGAGAGAGCGCGCAGGTCGGCGTGGGTGCCGTAAAGCCCCGCCATCAGGATCGCGCCGTACACCTTCTCCTGCAGATACTCCCGCCCGCCGCCCTCGCGCAGCAGCGCGCGCAGCGCGGTGGACGAGATGGGCAGTACCGGCGGGGCAATATACTCCACCCGCGCGCCATACTCCCGCGTGAGCAGCTCCGCCTGCGCGCGCATATAAGCCTCGGTGGTCTCCGCCGTGCGCGCAAAGGCGCAGATGCCCGCTTGCGCCATGATCTCCTCAGATGCATGCCAGCCCTGCAAGGTGAAGAACATGTCCTCGCCGAGCAGCAGCCACAGTGTGGCGTCCGGGTACTGCGCCCTCAGTGCACGCAGGGTATCGGACGTATAGCTCGGCCCGGCGCGCTTCAGCTCCAGCGTACACACTTCTATCCTGCTGTCGAGCATGGCGTCCGCCGCCTGCTCGACGAGCGCGCGGCGCTGCGCGGCGCGCGGCACATCCTCCGAAAGGGCCTTATGCGGCGGCTGGGCCGCCGGAACCAGCAGCAGCTTATCAAGGCCCAGCGCGTCCAGCGCAAAGCGCGCCGCGCCGACATGCCCCAGATGCGGTGGGTTAAACGTCCCGCCGAATACCCCGATCTTCATACGCGCCCCTTTCCTCCGCCCAGTGGAGCAGATTATGTCTTTACCAGCTTGATTTTATCGTTTTTGTCCCTCTTATGGCTTGGACGGTACAGAATGAATTTTGTTCCGATCACCTGTACCACCTCGGCGCGGGTC
Source organism: Oscillospiraceae bacterium (assembly GCA_020860545.1). Classification (GTDB taxonomy): domain Bacteria; phylum Bacillota; class Clostridia; order Oscillospirales; family Oscillospiraceae; genus JAJQEJ01. The sequence continues at coordinate 8,688 of JAJBUC010000110.1, forward strand.
TCGCGGGCGAGGGCCCCCGCCGCCTCGCGGCTGGTGAGCATGCTGTTTTCCAGCACGCGGCATTTGATGAGCTCCCGCGCCTCTAACGCGTCGTTCGCCTGCCGGATCAGATTGTCCCCGATACCGTCCTTGCCGATGTGGACAATGGTGTCGAGGCCATTGGCGAGACCTCTGAGCTGGGCGCGCTGTTTACTTGTCAGTTCCATGCAGATAATTCTCCAATTGATGTTTAAAATTCTGTAACGCGATGCCGCGGTGGGAGATTGCGTTCTTCTCCTCCGGCGTGAGCTGGGCAAAGGTCTTTTTCCGCTCAGGCAGGAAGAAAACCGGGTCATAGCCGAAGCCCTCCGTCCCCTGCGGCGCATACGCGAGCGTCCCCTCGCAGGTCCCCTGTGCCGTGACGGCGTCCCCATTGGGGAATATACAGCAGATCGCCGAGACGAACCGGCAGCGCCGGTCGATGCTCCCCTCCATCGACTCCAGCAACAGACGGTACCGCCCCTTGTCGTCCAGCTCACTGCCGCCGTAGCGCGCCGAGTAGACGCCGGGCGCGCCGCAGAGCGCGTCGACGCAGAGGCCGGAGTCGTCCGCGACTGCGGGCAGACCTGTCGCACGCATCACCGCCTCCGCTTTGAGACGGGCGTTTTCTGCAAAGGTTTCGCCGGTCTCCTCCACCTCGACCGACACCCCCAGCTCGGACTGGAGCACCACCGACACGTCCAGTCTGGCGAGAATGGCGCGCATCTCCTCCAGCTTGTGGGGGTTTTGGCTTGCAAGCACCAGTTTCATGACGATTCCTCCAGCACCTTGCGCTGCAGCGCTTGCGCCTCCGCAATCCCCTTGCCGCACAGGCGGAGCAGCGCCTGCTGCTCCTGCGGGGTAAACGCGCGGCCCTCCCCCGTGCCCTGCAGCTCCACAATGCCGCCGTCCCCGGTCATGACACAGTTGAAGTCCACCATCGCAGCGGCGTCCTCCTCATAGCACAGGTCGAGCAGCAGCGCGTTGTCCACAATGCCGGCGGAAATAGCCGCCACGCTTGTGATGATTGGCAGCTCCGCAATCACGCCGTCACGCAGCAGCTTGCGCAGGGCGAGGACAAGGGCGACATACCCGCCCGTGACCGAGGCGGTGCGGGTGCCGCCGTCCCCCTGCAGGACGTCGCAGTCGATGGTAATCGCGCGCGGCCCCAGCTTTTTCATGTCCACCGCCGCGCGCAGGGCGCGGCCTATGAGCCGCTGGATTTCGGCGGAGCGGGGGGAGAGCTTTAATTTGGCGATGTCGCGGCGGGTACGCTCGCGGTTTGCGCGCGGAAGCATGGAGTATTCCGCCGTCACCCAGCCCTCGCCCTCCGCCACATGGGGCGGCACCTTCTCCTCCACCGACGCCGTGCAGAGCACGTGGGTATTCCCGCAGCGGATGAGGCAGGAGCCCTCCGCAAATTTGTTCACGCCCGGAATCATCTCAATCGGGCGCAGCTCGTCCGCCGCGCGGCCGTCAATCCGTTTTGTCTCCATTATATCAGCGCCTCCACAAAGGGTTCCGGCTCAAAGGGCATGAGATCCTCCACCCCTTCGCCGACCCCGATTAATTTCACCGGAACCTGCAGTTCCTTTGCAATCGCGATGACAATGCCGCCCTTGGCCGAGCCGTCGAGCTTTGTCAGCGCGATACCTGTGATGCCTGCGGCCTCCTGAAACTGTTTGGCCTGAATGAGCCCGTTCTGCCCCGTCGTCGCGTCGAGCACCAGCAGCGTCTCGCAGGCGGTGCCCGGCAGCTCGCGGGAGATGACACGGCTGATTTTATTCAGCTCGTTCATCAGGTTTTGCTTGTTGTGCAGCCGGCCCGCCGTATCCACCAGCACCACGTCTGCGCCGCGCGCCTTTGCAGCGCTCAGTGCGTCAAAGACCACCGCTGCGGGGTCGGCGCCCTCCTTCTGGCGGATGAGCTCCACGCCGCTGCGCTCCGACCAGCGCTGGAGCTGCTCCGCCGCAGCCGCCCGGAAGGTATCGCCCGCCGCCATAATCACCCGCTTGCCCTCGCCCTTGAGCCGGGCGGCGAGCTTGCCGATGGTGGTCGTCTTACCGACGCCGTTGACGCCGATGAAGAGGATGACAGCGGGCTTGCCCGATAAATCGAGCGCCTGCTCCCCCACTGTCAGCATCCCGCACAGGATCTCACGCAGGCGGATGCGCGCCTCGTCCGCCGTGCGGATTCTATTCGCCTTTACTTCCTGCCGCAGGCACTCCACGGTTTCCATCGTGCTCTCCACGCCCAGGTCGGAGAGGATCAGCGCCTCCTCCAGCTCATCATAAAATTCGTCATTGAGTTCGCCGGAAAAGAGGCTGTCGAAGGATTTGCCGATGTTATCCGTGGTGCGCTTGAGCCCCGCCTTGATTTTATCGAAAAAACCCATTGATTCTGCATCTTCCTTCCTGATATTACGTCACGTTGCTTCTAATATGGAGCTGCCGCTCCGCTTCGTTTAGATTGATGGTCAGCAGCCGGCTGATGCCCTGCTCCTGCATGGTCACGCCGTAGAGCACGTCGGCCTCCTCCATCGTGCCGCGCCGGTGGGTGATGACGATAAACTGCGTCTTGTCCGCCATATGGCGCAGCTGCGTGGCGTAGCGCACAACGTTCGCGTCGTCGAGCGCCGCCTCAATCTCGTCCATTACGCAGAAAGGGGTGGGGCGCACCTTCAAAATCGCGAAATAGAGCGCAATGGCGACAAATGCTTTCTCGCCGCCGGAGAGGAGCGTAATGACCTTGAGCGCCTTACCGGGGGGCTGCACCTTGATTTCGATGCCGCAGTTGAGGATATCGTCCGGGTCCTCCAGCTCCAGATTGGCGCGGCCGCCGCGAAAGAGCTCGAGAAAGGTCTCCTGAAACGCCTCGTTGATCACTTTGAACTCGCGCGCGAATATGGTGCGCATCTCCTCCGTAATCCCGGCGATAATCTCCTCAAGCTCCTTCTTCGCGCCCTGCACGTCGTCGCGCTGCTCGGTGAGATAGGTATACCGCTCGTTCACACGCCGGAACTCCTCCACGGCGTCGAGGTTGATGTTGCCGAGCGCCGCGATGTCCCGGCGCAGCGCAACGATACGCTTTTGCGCCTGCTGCATGTTTTCTAATGCCACGCGCTGCGCCCGCGCCGCCTCGTGGGAGAGCTCGTAGGTATCCCAGAGCTTATCGAGCAGCTGTTTTTCCTCCATGTCGGCGGTGACCTTTTTCTGCTCTAAGGCGGACACCTCGCGCTCCATCGCGAGCAGCTCGTTATTCTTATCCCTGCTCTCGCGGTCGAGTCGGGTGCGCTCGCCCTCCAGCGCAAGGCGCGCTTCATTCAGCCGCGCAACCTCCGCCTGACGGGCACCGTTCTCCTCCCGGATGGCGCGCAGCGCCGTCTCCTGCTCCGCCGCCTGCGCCGTGAGCTGCGCGTTTTTCTCCGCAAATACCGCCGTCATTTCGGAGCGGCCTGTGTGGTCTTCGCGCAGGTCGGTGTATAGCTTTTCCAGCTCTTGCAGGGATTGCAGGCTGCTCTGCCGCTCTGCCTCCAGCGCCGTGAGGCGCAGCTGCTCGTCGCTGATGCCCTGCCGGAGCGCCGTCTGTTTCTCCTGCAGGTCGCTCTGTCCGGCGGACTTTCCGTCTGCCTGCGCCCGCAGGGCGGCGGCGGTACCCTCAAGCTGCGCGATGCGCGCGCGCGCGGCCTCGGCGTCCGCCTCATTCTGCGCGGCGCGGCGCTCCATCTGCGCCAGCTCCTCCGTACGGATGTCGCGCTGGCTATGCAGGGAGGCGAGCACGCTCTCCAGATGGGCGCGCCGCTCCTCGAGCTTGAGGATGTTGTCCTCATGCCCGCGCTGCTCGCCCTGCGCCGTCTCGAGCTCATAGGCGGCGGCGGTCGCCTCCCGCTCGGCCTCCTTCCGGGCGTCCTGCGCCGCGCGCAGACGCCCGGATACCTCCTTACCCTGCTCGTCGAGCCGCGCGAGCTCGTTTGCGCGGCTGAGAATCCCCGCACTGCGCGAGACCGAGCCGCCCGTCATGGAGCCGCCGGGGTTTAACACCTGCCCGTCGAGCGTGACAATTTTAAACCGCCTGCCGAATTTACGCGCCATGGCAATGGCCCTGTCCATATTCTCAGCGATGACGGTACGCCCAAGCAGGCCGGAGAAGATATTTTTATATTTGGGGTCGAAGGTCAGCAGCGCGTCCCCCATACCGAGAAATCCCGGCTCTTTGGCGACCGCACCGTCCCGGAAATCGCTCTGGCGGATCGCCTCAAGCGGCAGGAAGGTCGCGCGGCCACTGTCGCGCCGCTTGAGGTACGCGATGGCGTTTTTCCCGTCCTCCTCTCGCTCTGTGACAACATACTGCATCGCGCCGCCGAGCGCGGTTTCAATGGCGACGGCGTAGCGGTCCGGAACCTGAATCAGGCCCGCCACCGGGCCGTGGATGCCCTGCAGCGCGCCGCGTTCGGCCTCTCCCATCACTAGCTTGACCGCCTTGGAGTAGCCCTCGTACACCTTTTCCATCTCGCGCAGCAGGTTAATGCGGGCGCGCAGGGCATTTTCCTCCATCTGGAGCTTCACCGCAGCCGCGCCCGCCTCCTCGGCCTTCGTCCGGCGTGTCCGGGCGCGCAGCTGGTAGCCGTCGATGACGTTTTGCAGCGCCGCACGGCTCTCCTGCGCCGCGCCCAGCGCCGCCTGCACGTCCGCCGCCTCCTGTGCCGCCTCATGGAGCCGCGCCGCGCCCGCGTCCAGCTCACGGCGCACCGCGTCGCCCCGGTCATGGAGCTCCTGCGCGGCGGCGGTAAGCGCCGACAGCAGCGCCCGCGCCTCCGCGACGGAGGCGTGCTCAAGCGCCTCCTTGCGGCGCAGCTGCTCCATCTCCTCCTCCAGCGTCCCAGCGGACGTGCTCAGTGCATGCAGCTGTGCCTCCTGCGCCTGCATCGACTGCTTTGCGTCCGCCGACGCCTGCGCTATGGCAGCCAGGCGCGCGCGCCGCTCCTCCATCTGCTCGGCCACGGCGTCCGCGCGCGCCCTGCGCTGCGTCAGCTCCTCGCGCAGCTGCGCCTCGTTATCGAGGTTGTTTTGTATGTTCGCCTGCAGCACCGCAATCGCGCTTTCACACGCGCTCGCCTCGCTCTCCCGCGCTGCAATCCGGGTACGCAGTTCCTCTATCTCGGTATCCCGTTCCCGCATCTGCCCGGTGTACTCCTCCACTGCGGCGTACAGGGCCGTCAAGTCCTCCTGCGCCGTCTCCTTCTGGCGCAGGGCGTTTTCGTAGTCGGAGAGGATTTTTGCGCTGCTCACGCGCAGCTTTTCCAGCTGCTCCAGCCAGACGGATATCTCAAGACTGCGCAGCTCGTCGCGGTAGATGAGGAATTTCTTCGCCTTCTCCGCCTGTATCCGCAGCGGCTCGACCTGCAGCTCGAGCTCGTCAATTTTGTCGTTGATGCGCACCAGATTTTCCTGCGTGCGCTCAAGCTTGCGCTCCGCCTCCTCCTTGCGGTGGCGGAAGCGGGAGATGCCTGCCGCCTCCTCAAACACCTCGCGGCGGTCGCCGGATTTGACAGAGAGAATCTCGTCGATCTTCCCCTGTCCGATGATGGAATACCCTTCCCGGCCGAGGCCCGTATCCATGAACAGCTCGTTGACGTCGCGCAGGCGCACGGCGCGGTGGTTGATATAATACTCGCTCTCGCCCGAGCGGTAGTAGCGCCTTGTCACCATCACCTCGGTGTCCTCCAGCGGGACAATGTGCTCGCTGTTGTCGAGTACCAGCGAGACCTCCGCAAACCCCAGCTGGCGGCGCTTTTCGGTACCGCCGAAGATGACGTCCTCCATCTTGCCGCCCCGCAGCGCCTTGGTGGACTGCTCCCCCATCACCCAGCGTATGGCATCGGAAATATTCGATTTTCCGGAGCCGTTCGGCCCCACAATGGCGGTAATATCCTCCCCGAACGAAAGGCGGATCTTATCCGGGAAGGATTTAAAGCCCTGTATTTCTAATGCCTTTAAATACAAGCGGCGCACCTCGCAAAAAACTATAATATGTTTATTATAACAGGTTGCAATGTGATTGCAAATCATTTCCCGCAAATTTTATGTTATCTTAAAATTCCCCCGGCGGCAGCCGACGTCGGCATACCGGGGCCCATGCGGGCAGGGGGAGGCGCTGCATCGCGCCGAACACCCGCTGCTTCAAACCCGGGTATTGCTTCTCAAGCGATACGATCAGCTCCTTAACCTCCTGCCGCTTGGTGTACCCGTCGGCGGGGCACGGGTTAAACACGACGGGGAGCCGCTCTTTTGCAGCGGCGGCGCGGATCATCCCCTCCCTGCAGTAGAGCATGGGGCGGATCTGAGTGATGTCCATGCGGTCCAGCCACGTTACCGGCTGGAAGCAGGAGATGCGCCCTTCATAGAACAGAGAGAGGAAAAAGGTCTCGACCGCGTCGTCAAAGTGGTGGCCGAGCGCAATTTTTCGGATACCCCGCGCCTTGATCGCCTCGTGCAGCGCGCCCCGCCGCATCTTAGCGCACATGGAGCAGGGATTTTTCTCCCGCCGCAGGTCAAATATAATGTGGTGTATCTCGGAAGGGAGAATGGTATACGGCACCCCAAGCCCCGCGCAGTAATCCGCAACGGCGGAAAAATCCATCCCCTGCCCGCCGTCCACATGGCCCATATCCAGCGTGAACGCCTCCACCGTAAAGGGCTTTGGATAAAACGCCCTAAGGCGCGCAAGCGCGGTGAGCAGCGTGAGGGAATCCTTCCCGCCCGACACGCCCACCGCAATCCTGTCGCCCGCGGCGATCATATCATAATCCTCCACACAGCGGCGGATATGGCTTAAAATGTGGTTCATGATGTCCTCCGAATTTTTGAAAATGGATTTAAGCATACAGGAGAAAAACGGAGCATTTGCGCGTCCGGGCGAGATTGAAACTTCCCAATTAAAAAAATCCGTTTTCCCTGTTGACACTTTGGTTTTCTCGTATTATAATACAAAACGCTCCAATCGTCCAGATTGGGGCAACTATTCTGTTGTAGATTTCTCCCCCCTTTTCACTGTGGAGAGGCATAGAGAAATAACTATAATTAATATCTTAAAGAAGCAAAATTGGAGGTTTCACCATGTCCACTTTTATGGCCAATCAGGGGAACATTACCCGCAAGTGGTATATCCTCGACGCGGCTGGAAAGCCCCTGGGCAAGACTGCCACCGCCGCCGCTACGCTGCTGCGCGGTAAGCATAAGCCCACGTACACACCGCACGCCGACTGCGGCGATTTCGTCATCATCCTCAACGCAGAGCAGGCAGTGCTCACCGGTAACAAGCTTGAGCAGAAGTATTACCGCACCCACTCCGGCTATGTCGGGGGCCTGAAGGAGACCAAGTACCGCCTGCTCATGCAGCAGAATCCGGAGCTCGCCATGCGCGTTGCGGTACGCGGCATGATGCCCCGCAATATCCTCTCCAAGGATTCGCTCACCCGCCTGCACATCTACCGCGGCGGTGAGCACAAGCACGCCGCCCAAAAGCCCGAGCTTTGGGCCGCCAACTAAGCAGGAGGTACATGAATTATGTATAAAAGCAAAAAGCCTTACCTGTACGGTACCGGCCGCCGCAAGTGCTCGGTCGCCCGTGTGCATCTGTTTGAAAACGGCACCGGCAGCATCACCGTCAACGGCCGTGATATCGACGATTATTTCGGCCTGGAAACACTCAAGATGATCGTGCGCCAGCCGCTCAACACCGTTGACCTGACGGGCAAGGTCGACATTGTCGCCACCGTCACCGGCGGCGGCGTGACCGGTCAGGCCGGGGCGCTGCGCCACGGCATCAGCCGCGCGCTGCTCAGCGTCAACCCGGAATACCGCGCCCCGCTCAAGGCCGAGGGCTTCCTCACACGTGACCCGCGTATGAAGGAAAGAAAGAAGTACGGCCTCAAGGCTGCAAGACGCGCACCCCAGTTCTCCAAGCGCTGATATAGACAGACTACCCCCCCTGTACTCACTGAGACTACAGGGGGGGCTTTGTGTTATACAATGCGTTGTTATTGTTTATCCGTATGCAACTTGCATACCGTTTTTTGCAGTGCCTGACGCGCTGAATTCTCTCAGACATTTTATACCCGGCGTGTTATCGGCCCGCTCCCCTTGCGCATCAAAGAAAAGGATATCCTGCTCATGGAAGCAGGCAAACCCGCTCTGATCCAGTCTGCCCCAGCAGCCGTTGCAGCGCAGCGTGAGCATGCCCAGGCTCGTTTCCCCATGGATGATGCTCTCGGCGCCGAGCTGTTCGGTGGAGGTAATCGCACAGGGGAGACTGATCTGGCCTTCCACCGGCTGGGACTGGAAGGACAGGTGCTCGGGGCGAATTCCCACATGACCGTTTTCCACGGGAACCAGATTCGTCGGAGGGGAGCCAATAAATCCGGCAACAAACTGGTTGGCCGGGTTTTCGTAGATTTCCTGTGGAGTGCCCTGCTGCATAATGACGCCTTTGTTCATGATGACGATATAGGTCCCCATCGACATGGCCTCAACCTGATCATGCGTGACGTACAAAAAGGTCGTTTCCAGCTCCCGGTACATTCTTGTCAGCTCCACCCGCATGGCACTGCGCAGCTTTGCATCCAGATTGGACAAAGGCTCATCCATCAAGAATGCCGCCGGGCGCTTGACAATGGCTCTGGCCAAAGCCACCCGCTGACGCTGTCCGCCGCTCATTTGACTGGGAAGCTTTTGCGCCTGGTCGGCAAGCTCCACCTGCGCCAGTGCCGCTTCCACAATCTCTTTTCTCTGCGCTTTGGGGACTTTCTTGATTTTGAGCCCATATTCCACATTTTTATAGACGGACATATGGGGGTACAAGGCATAGTTTTGAAAAACCATCGCGACCTCACGGTCCTTGGGTTCCGCTGTCGTGATCTCACGGTCATTCATGTAGACGTGGCCGGATGTCGGTCCCTCAAGACCGGAGATAATCCGCAGGAGTGTGGATTTCCCACAGCCTGACGGCCCTAACAGTATGGTAAAAGAGCCGTCCTCGATGGTTAGGTCCACTTCCTTCAGTACCTGCGTAGTCCCAAAGCTTTTGACTACATTTTTAAGCTTGATTGTGCCCATAATTCCTCCTTAATTTTTTGGTGCAGCTGTGCAGACCTCAGAGCCCAACTGCGGTTTGCTCTTGTGTACAGAGAACGCTTTTCAGCAGCCGGATATCCTCATGATCAAGGCCAATTTTCTCAAGATATGCCTCCGCACCGCCATACTCGACTTGAAGCACCTCCAGCATTTTCACTATGTCCTCCGGCGCGGAGCCCAGCAGGTGCTCCGGCGTATCTTCGCCGCCCTGCTGCAACGCCTCCTCACGCATTTGCGCAAACTTGGGTGCCATATTGTCGGCGCTCTGGCTGTAATCCCCGACGATATCCTCCCGGCACACACCGGCCAGCTCCAGCAGCAGTGCCGCGATAACGCCGGTACGGTCCTTTCCTGCCGCGCAATGGAAAACCAGCGGCCTGTCTCGGTGGGCGATGATGGCATACATCACATCTGCAATTTTATGCCCGGCCATACGCAGCATCCAGATATACAGCTCCGACAGACTGGACGGCATCTCCACGAACATAGGCCGACCCTGCGCATACAGCAGATCGTTCATGGGTATGTGGCAGTAGTCCACATTGGGTTTTTCAGCAAAGGGGTGGGGCCTGAGCGCAAGTTCATGCGCCTGCCGAAGATCAATGACACAGCCGATATTCAGTGCCGCCATCGTAACCATATCGCGATCTGTCAGCCCGCACAGATCGTCCGCCCGGTAGAGCCGCTTATGCAGCGTAACACCGCCCGCAAACGGATACCCGCCCAAATCACGAAAATTGAAGCATCCCTCCAGTGGGATAACAGAGTTGAAACGTTGTGTATTTTGCATTATTTTGTCCCCCATCTAACAAATGAATCGACTATTTGACGCTGCAATACAAGATAGATAATCAATATCGGAATACAGCTCACGGTCGTCGCCGCCATGAGCGAACCCCAGAGGTTGGTATCACTGCTGATAAAGCTGCGCAGGCCAATTTGAATGGGCGATGACTCCAACCTGCTCATGACCAGCCGGGGCCAGAGGTACTCGTTCCAGTTGGTGATAAAAAGCAAGATACCCAAAGAGGCGATACCCGACTTCAAATTCGGCATAATGATATTCCAGAGCATACGCAGATCACTGTCCCCGTCCAGTCTGGCCGCTTCCATGATCGTATCCGGAAAGCTGCGAAACGTTGTCAGCAGATTGAGCATGGCAAATGCCGAGGCTGCATAGGGCAGAATGACGGCCAGCAGATTGTCGGAAAGCCCCATGCCCACGATGGTCACGTAATTCGGTATCATGATCGCCTGAACGGGGATCAGCCAGGCGAGCCCCAGCAGTATGGTGAAAAATGCTTTGCCCTTAAAAGAGTACCTGATAAATGCAAACGCCGCCAAAATCCCCGTCACAAGATGCAGCACGGTCATGGAAATCGCCAGGATAAAGCTGTTAACCGTCATCCGCGCGATCGGCATCTCGGAAAATGCGTAGGTGTAATTACTGAACGTGAAGTTCTGGGGCCAAAAGCTGGCGGAAAAGATCTCTCCTTCCCCCTTGAACGAGGAGATAATCATCCAGTAGAGGGGAAATACACAGAGAAAACAGACAAGAAGCATGATGGCGTGCTTCCACACAGGAATTTTTAACAATCGCTTCATCTCACACCTACCCGTTTTTGTCGTAAAAGGTAATCCGATTGGACAGCCTGGTCAGCCCGATTGAAATAGCACCGAACACAAGCATGAACAGGAGCGCCGCCGCCGAGCTCATACCACCATCGCAGTTCGCAACGCCGTATGTGTAAATTTCATAGGAAATATTGGTTGATGTCCCGGAGGGTCCGCCGCTGGTGAGTATGTCAATATAGGAGAAGGTCCACTGACTGGCAAAGAGAATGCTCATTGTCAGCATAAACACGATAGTAGGCGAGATCAGGGGCAGTGTGAGGTCAAAGAACCGGCGGCGCGGAGAGGCACCGTCCAAAGCCGCGGCCTCGTAGTACGTGGGGTTGACCCCGGTGAGCGCCGCGGAGAACATCAGTGTTCCGAAGCCGATCATCTTCCACCCGGTGATGCCGAGAATGGCCCACGTTGCGACCCCTTCCGTGGAGAAAAAGGCGATGTTGCTGCTGGTCAGGCCAATGGCCTGAAGAAATTTGTTGATCAGACCATTGCTGGGGTGGAGCAGCCAGCGCCAGATAGTAGCCGAAGACACAGGTGCCATAATCATGGGAATAAACATAAATGCACGGTAGATATTTTTCGCCCGTTTGTTCATGCTGTTGGTCATCACCGACAGGAGCAGGGGAATCACAATGGCAAACGGGAGCAGGCCCACGGTGTAGAAGACCGTATTGATAACAGCCGTACCCAAATCCTTATTGTTCAGCAACCGGGTGAAGTTGTCCAATCCCACCCATGTGGGCTCTGTGCCCGGGATCATACCCCAAGAGACAAATGCGTAGTAAAACGTCTGGCTCAGTGGCCTATATAGCCAGAAAATGAGCAGGGCAAAGCCTGGCAGGAGATACAAATAGGGCTTGAGCGAATACAGCGCGGCGCGGATCCCCGTCCCGTGCACGGGTTGATCCAGTCTCCTGAGGCGGGGCGCAGCAACTGTGCTGCCCATCCCGCTGGCCGTAACATGTCGTTTTTGCATCTTCCTAAGCCCCCATCAGCTTGTTCATCTCACCCTGCGTACGCTTCATCAGGGTCTCCGCGTCGGCACCGGTTGTAATAATCTGCGTTACCATATCCGCAAACAGGGTTGTGAGCTCAGTGGCATTTGCCGCCGGCCAGATGGGACATGGCTGAATACGCTCCAGTTGCTCCAGATTGGTCTGAATAATCGGATTGGAATCTACAAAGCCCTTGAGGTAGTTGGGGTCATCCACCACATCGGTTCTCAGTGGCAGATAGCCAATTTCCTCTGTGATGATGGTATAGCCCTCTTCACTGCTGGCGTATTTGACAAACTCCCAAACGGCGGCGATCTCCTCGGCAGAGCTGCCCCGAACCATCAGCGAACTGCCGGAATTGACAGGTACGGCCTCTTTGCCTTCAAAAGCGGGCATTGCGGCACCGTACAGTTCCCAGCCTGCTGCGTCGGCGGCGGACTGAAACCCACTGAGCAGAGAGGTGGATTGAATGTGCATACCCAGATTGCCGGCCATAAACTGTTCCTGTAAGTCCTTGTCAAGTCCCACCGCATGGGCACCGCTCTCATAGAGGTTCTGCCACATCTCCATGGCCTCAATGCCCTCTTCTGATGCAAACATCGCCTCTGTCCGATCCTCGCTCAGAACCTCGGCACCGTTGCTGTATAGAATTCCAAATGTCGCCCAGCCATTGTCGGGTGCCAGGCCAAAGCCATCTACACCTGTCTTCTCCTTAATCGCAACCGCACAGTCATAGACTTCTTCCCATGTGCTGGGCGGGTCATTGGGATCCAGGCCGGCCTGCTCAAACAGCGCCCCATTGAGATAGAGAATGGGCGTGCTGAAGGTAAATGCCAGACCATAGGTCTTTCCGTCGATCTGCCCCAGAGAAAGCGCATTTGTATTGAAGTGGCTGAAGTGCTCCGCCAGCTCGTCCGCCGGGAAAATATCCTCATAAGCCTGAAACCCCAGTTTTTGGACGTCCTCATCCATCGTGGGAAACGCGTGCTGGACAATGTTAACCTGCTTCCCGGCTGCAATGTCCGCCTTAAATTGTGTCGTAGATGCGTCGACTACAGACTCCACAATCACGCCTTTTTCCGCCCCGACTGTCTCGTTAAATTCAGCAATCAGATGCTCCATGCCGGGCTTCATGGTGGGATAGCTCAGGCTGTAGGAATAAAAGCTGATGGTGGTAGGATTTTCCGGGTCCAGAATCGAATCACCGGATGCCGTGTTTGTGTTGCTCCCTGTGGGGGACTGGGTGACGGTACCGTCACTCTGACAGCCCGTAAGCAGTGAGCCCAGCAGGGCTGCGGATAATAAAAGTAGTCCAATTCGCTTCATGATATCGCTCCCTCGTATCGTATAATTTAAGATTGGCATTATGTACTGCCGGCTGCGGATGTATTCTGCACCTAAGTCCCCAGCAGCCTGTTCATCTGGTCCTGGGTAGACTGCATGAGCGTCTCTGCGTCCGCGCCTGTGGTGACGATCTGTTCTACCATATCAATAAATAATGTGGAAAGCTCCGTCGCATGATCTGCAGGCCAGATGGTGACAGCGCGGATGCGCTCTAACTGCTCCAGATTGGTGCGAATGATCGTGCTGGAATCCACAAAGTCCTTGAGGTATGCAGGATCGTCCACAATATCTGTTCTCAGCGGCAGGTAGCCAATTTCCTCGGTAATGATCGTGTACCCTTCCTTGCCGGTGACGAACTGGATGAACTCCCAGCTCGCCGCGGTCTCCACGTCAGAATTATCATAAACCATCAGTGAACTGCCCGAGTTGACAGGTACGGCCTCCTTGTCTCCGTAGCGGGGCATTGCAGCGCCGTACAGTTCCCAGCCGGCGGCATCCGCAGCGGATTGAAATCCGCTGAGCAGGGAGGTGGATTGGATGTGCATGCACAGATTAACGGCCATAAATTGCGCGCTCAGATCTGTGTCCGTCCCCTCCGCGTGGGCACCGCTCGCATACAGATCCTGCCACATTTTCAGGGCTGCAATTCCCTCCTCAGAGGCAAAAACAGCTTCCGACCGGTCTTCGGTCAGAATGCTGGCACCGTTGCTGAAGAGCATCCCCTCTGTGACCCAGTTATTGTTGGGCCCAAGGCCAAAGCCGTCCACGCCTGTCTTTTCCTTAATTGCGACTGCACACTCATAGACCTCATTCCATGTGGTGGGCGGATCGTTGGGGTCCAGACCGGCCTGCTCAAACAGCGCGCCGTTTAGATAGAGGATCGGCGTGCTGAAGGTAAAGGCCAAACCATAGGTCTTGCCGTCAATCTGGCCCAGAGAGAGGGCGTTTGCATTGAAATTGCTGAAGTGCGCCTCCAGCTCATCCGCCGGGAAAATGTCCTCATAGGCCGGAATACCCAGCGTTTTCACCGATTCGTCCATTGTGGCAAACGCGTGCTGGATCACGTTGACCTGCTTGCCGGCGGCAATATCCGCTTTGTATTGCGCGGTGTAGTAGTCGTACGCTATGGCCTCTACAACAATGCCCTTTTCTGTCCCGACGGTGTCATTGAACTCCTGTACCAGGTGCTCAATTCCCGCCTTCATGGTGGGGCTTGCCAGACTGTAGGAATAAAAGGTTATGGTAGTGGGATTGTCCGGATCCAGCGCGGTCACTTCAGATGCTGTGCCGCCTGATACTTGTGCGGCAGTGCCCCCGCTCTGGCAGCCAGCAAGCAGCGTGGTAGCCAGCAGCGCGATGGAGATAAAGAGTACGCCAACTCGTTTCATGAAACCAACTTCCTCAACTTTCTTGTTTCTGTACGGCAGATTTCATCTGCTCTATTATCTGCGCCATGGACGTGCGGCAGCGCACCTGGATCGAAGGACAAATGGCACGGACGAATGCGGTAATAGACCGCTCATCAATATCATAAACCGTATAGCTCAGCCCATCGGTCATCGCCATCTCCTCCGGTGTCAGCTCCAGGCCAAAGGCAGTACTGCCGGCGGTACTGTGTGGAATCCCCCCGAACTGTGTAAAGCTGGGCTGGTGAGTATGTCCGCTCAGGATGAGCCGGATATCGCCGCCCTCTATGGCCTCCAGCAATGCATCGCTGTTTTTGAGACAATGGGACAGCATAAACGTTCCATCTCCCAAAAACGGCGGATGGTGCAAAACAAGCACACTGCCGCCCTCAGCAGGCTTCTCGAGTGTATCGGAGAGCCAATCAAGCTGCTCCCGGCTGACATACCCTGTACCGCTTTTGTCATGGCTGGAATCCAAAACGATAACCCGAATCGCGTCAAAATTCCGGGCATAATAATAGGCCCCTTCCCGTTCAGGCTCACCGAGCACTGCGGCAAAAAAGGCCTTTTCTCTGTCGTGATTCCCCAACGCATAGAGAAAGGGAATATCACCCAGTACATCCAGCATGATGCTGTCCAGCAGGGTATAATCGCTCGCTTCCCCCTCATGGACAAGATCTCCGGAAATAATAACAAGATCCGGCGCATCATTTTCAGCCAGATGAGTCAGCGTTTTTCGGAGCACGTCAGCGGGCAGGTTGTCACTCCCCTGATAAAAGTCCAAAAGACCTCCGGCGTAGTCTCCCAAAATATGTGTGTCCGACAAATGTACAATACGCATCTGCATTTTCACTCCTTATCAACAGATTACACGGCCAAACAGACCATTTGACCAACAAAGTAAATTATAGTGGACCTGCCCGGGTATCCGCTATCAGCATTTGGTCATCATTCAGTAAAGTTTATCAAAGACAGGGTAAATTTTTTGTATGCATATAGCGATGGAAGTACCGGTACACCATTCTGGTGATTCGCCTCCTAGCACTTCATAGATGCGCGCCGTTTTATTTTCGCAGTCCGTGTCGGACAAAATACCCCCGGAGGCCGCTGTTCGCTGCAACGGCCTCCGGGGGCAAGTTTATTCGTTTAAGGAAAATGATATTGACGGTAGGAGGTTATGTTTCACTTAAAATGAAATCGTCGAAGTTGAGAAAATTCGCATTCGCCGCCGCAAGCGGGAGACAGATCGGGCTGCCAATTGCTTATCAAAGGCTAATTAACGAAATGTGTTTTTCTGATAAGATTTTTTTGCTATGTAGACAATTAGAATACCTATAAATGTTATCGTTTGCGCAACAGAAATGCGAATAACTTGGAGTTCATCTGCACCCGATAGCGTTACTACGTGCAAAATATTCACAACAAAATTATTCACGAAATGGACAGCCATTGCTGTCCAAATAGAACCTGCAATTTTAACCAACAGGCAGAGCATGATACCCATGAGGCCAGTAAGAAGCACTTGCATAAGGGCGGCCATGATAAACGAGCTGGTTTGCATATTGCCATCCAAAAATTCTCGGAGCGGAGCGGCAATATGCCACACACCAAACAATAAAGAGGAAAGCAGCATTGCCACTGTAAAAGATACTTTGCTCTCGAACAGTTTTACAAACAGTCCTCTGAAGATTCCTTCTTCCATAACAACATTGATCATATTTCCCGCAATACACATAGCAAAAAACAATACGCTTGTCTGCATCACGTTGTTTCCCGCGATTGAAAAGCTGCTGATATAAATGCGCAAAGTCGGCGCGTTGCCGTTCATCTGCTGGATTGTCATTTCTACACCATAGGCAATCACAAATGTGGCAACGCCAATGAGCAGCCCGACAAAAACACCGCGTACCGCTCCGCTTCTCACAAATCCAATATCTCTCCACCTGTAATGAAGATGGCGGAGGGCTATCACTAAGACCAAGATGCCCAGTACCTTGTGTATAAATGCTTCCCCTAATATCGTTCGGTCGGTGCGGATAAACATGTACTCCATGAGACGAAAGAAATAACATAAAATATATGTACCCAAAATAAATGTAATTTCCTTATTATGTCTTTTCTCCACAATCAATGCTCCCTCTAGTATGCTATCAGTCTATTCTCGCAGAAAGTCTACCAAATTATATCATGGCCATGCGCCCAAAACAACGGTAATCGTGTGACAGCAAAGTGTCCACATTTACCGTTGTTTTGTGTTTGCAAAACCACATGAATACAGGCTTTTTCTCCGCGCTACATGCAGGGAATCGTCCGCTTTAGTGCTGTAAAATTTCCCCAGCACACCGCTTATACTTTAACATGCAAATAACCCCGACAAATGCAATCACTACTAAAG
>JAJBUC010000065.1 GCA_020860545.1 Oscillospiraceae bacterium
TTTCAGGGCTGTACTGCATTGCAAACCGCCGTCTTGCCGCGCCAGATTGATGCGGGTGGGCTGGGAACCGACGTGTTCTCCGGTTGTAAGATTCTGGCGCGCGCGGAGCTTCCGGACGGGCTGACCAAGGTGCCGGAACGGTTTTTTTACAATTGCGCCGCGCTTACGGTTACACTGCCGGAGACGGTGACGGACATTGGGGCGCAGGCGTTCTCCGGCTGCAAAGCCCTCAAGGAGATGCCCTTGCCGGATGGCCTTGTCTCAGTGGGGGAAGGGGCCTTTCAGGGCTGTACTTCGCTCGTGTCCATCCGCATTCCGGAGCATACGACGGACATTGGTGCCGGTGTCTTCTCCAGCTGCGAATCACTGACCCAGGCGTTTTTTCCGGAAAATATGACCGTCATTCCAGAATCCATATTTTCCAGATGTACGTCATTGAAGGAAATCACCTTGCCACAGGGGTTGGTCACAATAGGGAGCAGTGCCTTTTCCCGATCCGGCCTTTCCGGTGAGATCATCATCCCGGACGGTGTGACGGAAATCGGAGCCGATGCATTTGAGCACTGCGCAGGTATTACACAGGTTCAACTGCCGGAGGGACTGACCACCATTGGAAGAAGAGCGTTTACATACGCAGGCATAACGAGTATTACCATCCCGTCCACGGTGGAAACGGTTGGAGGAGAAGCCTTCATGCACGCCGAGCTGCTTACAGTGAATATTTTGCCCGGACAGACCGGAGAGGGCTGGGGAGCAAGCATCTTTCAGTGGTGCCCGATGGAAGAGCTGGTTATCCCATCCACGTGGACGGTGGTACCCGAATCGATCTTTTGCTCCAAGACGGCAGATATCGACAATTCGCTTGCGGATGTTACACTCAGAAGAAATACCACCCTGAAGAAAGTGGTGTTGCCGGAGGGGCTGAAAACCATATCCCGCCGCGCCTTCGCAAACTGCACCGCGCTGGAAGAGATCAATTTTCCGTCCACTCTGACCACCATTGACAGCGAGGCGTTCCGGACGTCGGGTATTCCGTCGCTGACGCTGCCCGCGGGGCTGACTTCCCTGGGCACAGGTGCCTTTCGGGAGTGTGACAATTTACAGACGGTGACAATAGAACATGTGAACACCATACTTATGGCGGGTCTGTTTAAGGACTGCACCGCATTAAATACGGTGGTATTGGCGGAAGGTATCACCCGCATTCCGGCGAGCTTTTTTGAAAACTGCACGTCACTGGAACATGTAACACTGCCAAACAGCCTGCGTGAAATAGAGTACAACGCGTTCAGCAACTGCACTGCGCTCTCTCAAATTACCCTGCCGGATGGTCTGACGAGCATTATGTTCGGTGCGTTCGAACACTGTACATCGTTGACGGAAATTACAATACCAGCGAGTGTAGAGCGAATGGATGCGTTGGCCTTTGCAGATAGCGGCCTTGTTTCCGTCACGCTGGACAATGATATGCGGCAGGATGTATTTTGGTATGGTGAGGATTTAAAAAGCGTGGTGACGACCTATTTTAAATATGGTACGGATTGGTATAACGCGAATGTCAATGTCAGCGAATACAGCGCAAGCAAGTATGATACGGAATATTACAATAGCCCGTTTGCCTCCTGTTATCACTTAGAGTACATCAACATACCGACAACGTGGACCGGGCTGCCGGCGCATTTTCTACACAACTGCGCGGGAAATCTGGACTTAGATATCCCGGACTACATCAACGCAATTGACGCATATGCCCTGAACAATGCCGGACTCAGAACCCTGCTCGTTGCGGACAGGATTGCAGAGGCGGACATCGGGGAAAAAGCGCTTTCCGGCAACAAAATGCTGCAAGAGGTTATCCTGCCGGAGACGTGGACCACATTCCCAAGCGGACTGCTGGAGGGCAACGAGGTGATGGAGGCGTACACCATCCCGGATCATTTTACCTCCATTGGGGAGCGTGCGTTTATGGGGACGGCCTTGCATACCGTTGAAATTCCAGATGGCATTACCTCCATCGGCGCGCAGGCGTTTGAGGGCAGCAAAAGCCTGACCTCTATTATTCTCCCGGAGGAACTGGAGTATCTGGGCGAGTATGCGTTTATGGAAAGCGGCCTGACAGCGATCCGTATTCCGCCCGGCATTCAGACGATTGGGCAGGGGACATTTGCCCGCTGTGAAGATCTGGAGGAGGTTGTCATTGCTGAGGGCATAACGACCATAGAGAACATGGCCTTTGTGCTATGTGAAAGCCTGAAAACGGTTACCGTGCCGGACAGTGCGGTGAAGATTCACGTCAATGCTTTTTATGGCAGCAATATGGGCAATGTGACGATCCTCTGCAATCCCGGCTCTGCGGCGGAGTCATATGTTGCGGACTGCCTCTATTTGGGGACAGCTGCTTCACCTGTGCAAGCAGGACTGACGTTCTCCGCCTATTACCACAGCCATGATTATACCTATTTGGCGGAGCATCGCGAATATGGGGGCCCCTGGGAAAGATTTGCGTTCAATCTGACAGTTGACGGCTTAAATTATCTGGTGGAATATAGCGACGGGTATGAGTGGGACTGCTGGATCACGTGTACCGGGTTTGTTGCGGAGGACAGCACAATCACAGCGCTGTATATTCCGGACTACATTGGCCTCTGGCCTGTGGTTGGGATTGGTATCCTGGCCTTTGATGGTCAGACCCAGCTGACGAGTATCCGCCTCCCAACCGAATTGACGACGATAGGCAGCTGGGCGTTCCGGAATACAGATGTGAGGGAGCTGGATTTTACCAGTACCAAGCTGGAGCAGGTAGGGAATTATGCGTTTTATGGAAATGAAAATCTGCAGAACGTAACCTTTCGTGAGAGTGTGGAGCTTTTAGGGGAAAAATCCTTTGCCAATACAGCCCTGACCGAGGTGACACTGCCCCAGACGATGTACCGGCTGCAGCTGGACGCATTTGATGAGGATGTTATTTTTACCTTTACGGGTGATGTTACAACGACCTATAATGAGTACCAGGATCCTGGCGGGACTTACCACTGGGTTCCCGTGGTCAATGATCTCATTGACATGGGTGTGCAGGTGACGCAATTCTTCGGTGAAGGGTTGGATAACCAGTCAACCTATTTGATTTCCACGGCAGGGACATCTTATTCACATACCCTCGCCGATGCGGCAACCGGTAGTCTGCCGACAGACACGACGGCACAGTCTACGGAGGCAAATACATTTTTGGGAGCTCCCGCCGCGCAGCAAGATACCACGTCTGCGCAAACACAGGTGGAATTGGACGAGGATGCCATTGTACTGGAGGTCGAACCGCAGGAGCCGATGGATCTGGAGCCGGAGCCTGAGCCGGAAAAAGCGGAAGTGGAGATCTATGAATTCGTACAAAATGTGGGGCAGGAGAACCCTGCAATTATTGTCATCATAGTTGGCGCAATCGCTGTTATTATCGCGCTTGGCGCAGTGGTGCGTATGCGCAAAATGCGGCGCGAGCGTGATTGAGAGAGGGCGGGGCGTTAGAGAACGAAGTCTGTACCGGCAAAATGGAATCCTTGGTCACTGTGGGGCTGCAGCTCTGCAGTGACCTTTTTTGTATTCGTCAATGTCACGGCGTGCGGTTTTTGCGGTGCCATTGCAAAACATAGTGTCTCACTTCTTGCTTTTTCGACAGAATGGTTTATGCTATCCATAACCGGAGCAAATAAAAAGAATGGGGAAGATGGTATGCTGGAACAGGGACAGGGAGAGCAGCTGCGCGCTTACCGGGCGTATTTGACGAAGGAGGAGAAGAGCGTCCGCTTACGATTGAGAAGTATATACATGAGGTGGGATGCCAGTATGCCCGGCGGCACGGGATTACGGACAGGAGCATTTTCGTCACCCGCAACGGCCGTCCGCTGAGCCGGCACAATATCCGGGCTGAGATGAAGACGCTGTGTACGCGCGCGGGAGTAGACCGGCGGAAGGTGTTCCCACACAATCTGCGCCATCTGTTTGCCAAGTGCGTCTACGCGGCGGAGAAGGATTTGGGGAAGCTTGCGGATGTACTTGGGCACAGCAATATCAACACCACGCGGATCGCTTTTGACGGATTATCATATTCCATAATCAGCCTGGTGGGGAGCGATGATGCGGACTATTATTACGTCTTTACCGCATGGAAGGATGAAGCGGGTGCCTATTACTACCAGACCTATAGGGGTTATGTGCTGGAGTGCATCTATGCCGCATATGGTGATCAGGCACCAACGGCGCTCTCTGGAACCAGCTTCAGTATGCCGGACGGAACCGCCATGGTGACGGCACAGGCGACTATCCGACAGTGGTACAGCAGGCGGCTTTGCGTGCCTTGGCGGCGCCATATTTGAGGTGGCGGACGAGGCGGAAAAACAGCAACTCGCTGATTGCGGTCGCGCGCATGATCGCCATTGCGGTGATCATTATATTTGGCGCGTATTCCCGATATCGGAAGGCGCGTAAGAAATAGAACATATACCAAATAATCCGGTCCCAAACAGCTTACAAAAAGGAAGTGCCTTTCCCGAACAGGGTCAGGCACTTCCTTTATCAAAGATGATGATCTTATTTCCCCGGAAATAAACGCTATACGCTTTCATTTTTATATAGTATGCTGAGGCCGATGGGGAGCAGGTTGGGCTCGAGAATCATCGCGCGCCGGCAGAGCGGGACGATGAGCGACGAAAAGCCGCCGGTTGCGACCACGGTGGCGGAAGTTCCCAGCTCCTCTTCCATGCGGGTGACCAGCCCGTCAATCGCGGCGGCGGCACCGTAAAGCAGGCCGATTTGGATACACTCCTCCGTGCTCTGCCCGATGACGTGGCCCGGCGGGGTCAGCGGCACATTGGGCAGGAGCGCGGTCGCGTCAACCAGCGCTGTACCTGAGACATGAACGCCGGGGAGAATGGCACCGCCGCGCAGAAAACGCGCTGCGTCAACCGCCATCACCGTTGTGGCAGTGCCAAGATCCACCAGCACAGCCGGCAGGGGAAAACGGTCGATTGCCGCCGCGGCGGCGACGATCAGATCCGCGCCGACGGTAATATTTCGGAACGGGGGAAAACGCAGACGCGAACGCGTTTCAACAGAAACCACCAGCGGTGCCTGCCCGATAAAGTCGTGGAGTACGTTCCCAACCATATCCGACAGCGCCGGTACTACGGAGGCGATAATACTGCCGTCTAATGCCGCCGGAGCGCTGCGCAGGATGCGCGAGAGCGCCGTCCGACAGGCTTCTGTCGTCAAGTGCGTACTCTCGATCCTATGCTGCACAAGAACAGCGTCCGTCGCGGTGTCAATCACGCTGACAACGATGTTGCTGTTTCCAATATCCACGCCAAGAATCATAGTAACGACCAATCCTTTTGTCCTTCCGGCGAGGGTTATTCCACCGTCACCGACTTTGCCAGATTGCGCGGCTTGTCAATGTCGCAGCCGCGCTGCAGGGCGACGTAATACGCGAAGAGCTGCAGGGGGAGCACGTTGAGGGAGGGCTGGAGCATCGGGTGGGTATCCGGCACGGTGAGGACGGAATCAACCGTCTTGCACATTCCGCTTTCCAGTGCGGCGGATGTAATGCCCAGCACATCGGCACCACGGCTCCTGACCTCCACCACATTGCTCATGGTCTTTTCGAAGAGTATGCCCTTCTGGCTTGCCAATGCGATCACAAGGGTGCCGTCCTCAATGAGGGAGATGGTGCCGTGCTTGAGTTCGCCCGCGGCGTACGCCTCGGAGTGTATGTAGGATATCTCCTTAAGCTTGAGCGAGCCCTCCATCCCCGCGGCATAGTCCACGTTGCGCCCGATAAAAAAGACAGATGGGTGGTTGAAGTAGATGGATGCGTAATACTGAATGTTCTCCCGCGCGGCGAGAATCTGCTCCATTTTTTCCGGTATCAGCAGCAGCTCCGATACAATCGCGTCGTACTCCGCCTTTGCGACGGTGCCGAGCAGATCGGCGAGATACAGGGCAATCAGGTCGATGACCGCAAGCTGGGTGGAATACGCCTTGGTTGTGGCGACTGCAATCTCCGGCCCTGCCCATGTATATATGACATCGTCCGCCTCCCGCGCGATGGTAGAGCCGACCACGTTGACAATGGCGAGCACGTGGGCACCGAGCCGCTTTGCCTCTCGCATGGCGGCAAGGGTGTCGATGGTCTCACCGGACTGGCTGATCACAAGCGCGAGGGTGCGCGCGGTGACGATGGGGTCGCTGTAACGAAATTCCGAGGCAAGCGCCACCTCCACAGGCTTCCGCAGCAGCTTTTCCAGCAGATATTTTGCGACCATGCCGACGTGATAAGAGGACCCGCAGGCGATAATGTAAATCTTGTCCATGTTGCGTACATCGTCCCGGCTTAGGGTGATATCGTCGAGTACCACGCGCCCGTCGGTGACGCGCGGGAAGACAGTGTCACGAAATGCCTTCGGCTGCTCCATGATCTCCTTTGCCATAAAGTGCTCATATCCGCCCTTTTCCGCAGCGGAGACCTCCCAATCCACCGTGCAGCGCGGTTTCTGGACAGTGCGCAGGAGACTGTCGTACACGGTAACCCCGTCGGGGGAGAGGACGGCGATTTCACCATCTTCCAGATAGGACACCTCGCGCGTGTATTTGATGACTGCAGTCACATCGGAGGCGAGGAGGTTAAAATCCTTGCCGTAGCCCAGCACTAGCGGACTGTCCTTGCGTACGGCAATCAGCTGGTCGGGGTGATCCGCGCTGACGATGCCGAAGGCATACGCGCCGTTGACGCGGTGGAGCACCTTGGTCACGGCCTGGAGCATATCGTCTTCATAGTAGTATTCCAGCAGATGGGCGACGACTTCCGTGTCGGTCTGTGAGACGAACTGCACGCCGTGCTCCGCCAGAAACTCCCGGATTTCCACATAATTTTCGATGATGCCGTTGTGTACCACGGCAAAGCGGCCGTCCGCGCTGACATGGGGGTGGGAATTGACATCGGACGGCGCGCCGTGGGTTGCCCAGCGGGTATGCCCTACACCGACCGTGCCGTGTACCGCCTTCCCGCCGTCGACCATATCGGAGAGCACCTGCAGGCGTCCCTTTGCCTTCACAACCGTCAACCCAGTTTCCTGCGCGTAGACGGCGATACCGGCTGAATCATATCCTCTGTATTCGAGACGGGACAGGCTATCCAGCAAAATGGGCGCCGCCTCGCTGTGTCCAATATAACCGACAATACCGCACATGGTAAAAAAGCCTCCTAAAATACTAAATCCGCGATGAAAAACATGCGATGTTTTTCATCGCGGAGGATAATCAACTGGTTATGTGTGATAAACCGTACTTTCCCCGGCAGAAACGTCAGGTGAAAACGCACGCAGGAGCATCGTTGTGCCCTCCCGGAAAAATTGCAGGGTATCTTTCTTTAACTGATGCGCAATGACGTCACCGGCCTTGGCGGCGGTGGCAATCACACCGGAGAGCCAGACCCAGAACAGGAGCAGCAGCTCCTCTGCAGGGAGGGTATCCCCGATGCACGCTTCCGTTACACCGCGCTGGAAGAAGCGCAGTACAATCTGGTTGATCTCTCTGCCGACCCGCAGCAGCTCCGACATGTCCTCGCCATCAGGCCGCTTCTCTATCCTGCCGGAGAGCAGGTCAAGCACAACGCCGTAAACCGCGGGGTTTTCCGCGAAAAAATGCCGCATGGTGTTGCAGAGCAGGTAGTAGGCGGTGTTCCACTCCTCGCTGGCGTCGGACGCATCCGCAATACGCTTGCGCAGGATAATCATGGCGTGCAGGACAATGTCACATACAATCTCCTCTTTGCTTTGAAAGTAGACGTAGAGGGTTGCTTTGCTGTATTCCGCTTCCCGCGCGATATCGTCCATAGTGGTTTTATCGATGCCTTTTTCACCGAATAACCGTTCGGCGGCTGCAAGGATAGAGCCGCGGTGGAATTCGGTCAGCGCCTGTTTTTTGCTCATGATTGATTCCACCTTTCATCAGTCCTTAATTTAAACCGGCAGTTTCAATAAATAGTATCATGCATTTTGGCGATTTGCAAGGGTTTTCTACATGCTTGCGCATAGAAAAAAGAGGGCGAACCGCTGCGCCACACGGAGATATGCGGCGCAGTGGTTTACCCTCTGCTTGATTCGGCTATTCCCCTTTGTATTTTTTGCGCGTCGCGATGCCGCCGCGAATGTGGCGTTCGGCCTTGTTTTCGTCCAAAATACGCTTTACCTGCACATAAAGCGCATGGTTAAATGCGGGCAGCCGCTCGCTTAAATCCTTATGTACGGTGCTTTTGCTGATGCCGAACTGCTTTGCCGCCGCGCGTACCGTCGCCTTGTTTTCGATGATGTACTGAGCCAGATGGCAGGCTCGTTCTTCAATGTTTTCCCTCACAAACAGCAACACTCCCTGCCGAGCGGTCTGAACGGTTTGGAATGTGTGCCCGCTCAGATACCGGCTTTACTGTTGGGAGTATATGCGTTGCCGCAATCAAATATGAAATGCAATGTGTGCGCCGCCAAAGAAAATGCCGTATATTCATTGCAGAATGGGAAAAAAAGGAGTATGATGGACAATAGTTGGGCAGGATAAAAGAAATGAGCGCATTTGCCGCTAAAGGAGGACACAAATCCATGGAAAAGCAACAGGAAGTATGCGCCCAGGAGCTGCTGGAGCAGATGGATGCATGGTGGCGCGCCGCCAACTATCTGGCCGCCGGTGAATTGTATTTGCTCGAAAATCCGCTCCTGCGCGAGCCGCTCAGGCCGGAGCACATCAAGCGCAAAATTGTGGGGCATTGGGGTACCGTCCCGGGACAAAACTTTATCTACACACATCTCAACCGCATCATCGGGCAATACGACCTCGATATGGTCTACCTCTCCGGGCCGGGGCACGGGGGGAACGCTATGGTCGCGCAGGACTGGCTGGACGGCTCGTATAGTGAGGTTTATCCGAACATCAGTCAGGATGTGGAGGGGATGCAGCGCCTGTTTAAGCAGTTTTCCTTCCCCGGCGGTATCTCGAGCCACGTTGCGCCGGAAACCCCCGGCTCTATCAACGAGGGCGGAGAGCTGGGCTATAGTCTCGCGCACGCGTTTGGCGCGGTGTTCGATAACCCGGATTTAATCGCCGCGTGTGTTGTGGGCGATGGGGAGGCGGAGACGGGGCCGCTTGCTACGTCGTGGCAGTCCAACAAATTTCTCAATCCCGTGACCGACGGCGCGGTGCTGCCTATTCTGCATCTGAACGGCTACAAAATTGCAAACCCCACCATCTTTTCCCGTATCTCAAAAGAAGAGATGACAAAGTTCTTCGAGGGCTGCGGCTGGAAGCCGTATTTCGTCGAGGGAGATGACCCGATGGAGATGCACGCCTGCATGGCGCGCACTCTCGATGCCTGCGTGGCGGATATCAGGCAGGCGCAGAGCGCGGCACGCGAACGGGGCGAGAGAAAGCGCCCCATGTGGCCCATGATTGTCTTCCGTACCCCCAAGGGCTGGACAGGGCCGAAAATGGTCGAAGGGAAGCAGGTGGAGGGGACGTTCCGCGCCCATCAGGTGCCGCTCTCCATGGATAAGCCGGAGCACTTGCAGCAGCTGGAGGAGTGGCTGCGCAGCTACCGCCCGGAGGAGTTGTTTGATGCAGATGGGAAGCCCGTGCAGCGTCTGCTGGATTTCGCGCCCAAGGGTACGCGGCGTATGGGGGCGAATCCCCACGCGAACGGCGGGCTGCTGCTGCGCGATCTGCGTATGCCCGATTACAGGGATTACGCCGTCGAGGTGCCCGCGCCAGGCGCGGTGGAAAAACAGGATATGCTTGAGCTCGGCGCATTTGTGCGCGATATTCTTGCGCGCAATGCCGACAGCCGGAATTTCCGGGTTTTTGGCCCTGATGAGACCATGTCAAACCGTCTTGGTAAAGTGTTTGAGGTGACGAACCGCTGCTGGAATGCAGAGCAGTTTGAAAACGATGAATTTTTGGCACCCGACGGGCGGATCATGGACGGTATGCTCTCCGAGCATATGTGTCAGGGCTGGCTGGAGGGCTACCTGCTCACAGGGCGGCACGGCTTTTTTAACAGCTACGAGGCGTTTATCCGCATTGTGGACTCCATGTTCGCCCAGCATGCCAAATGGCTCAAGGTGACAAGCGAGCTGCCGTGGCGGCAGAAAATCGCCTCCCTCAACTATGTCCTCTCCTCCAACGTTTGGCAGCAGGATCATAACGGCTTCACCCATCAGGATCCGGGCTTTTTGGATCATGTGGCGAACAAGAAGGCCGACGTCATCCGCCTCTATCTGCCGCCCGACGCGAATTGCCTGCTCAGCTGCTTTGACCACTGTATCCGCAGCCGGAACTACGTCAATGTGCTGGTCACCTCCAAGCATCCCCGCCCGCAGTGGCTGACGATGGAGCAGGCGGTCAAGCACTGTACGCAGGGCATCGGCATCTGGCAGTGGGCATCGAACGACAGGGGAGAGGAGCCGGATGTCGTCTTGGCGTGCTGCGGCGACACCCCGACGTTGGAGGTGCTCGCAGCAGTAATGATTCTACGTGAATATCTGCCCGAAATCAAAGTCCGTGTGGTCAATGTGGTCGATCTCATGCGCCTGCAGCCCCGCTCCGAGCACCCGCACGGGATGGACGACGTGGATTATGACCTGCTCTTCACGAAGGATAAGCCCATTGTATTCGCTTTCCACGGCTATCATACCCTCATCCACGAGCTGACCTATCGCAGGCACAACAAAAACCTGCATGTACGCGGGTATAAGGAGGAGGGCACCATCACCACCGCCTTCGATATGCGGGTGCAAAATGACATCGACCGCTTTCATCTTGTGCAGGATGTCATTCGGTTTCTGCCGCAGCTGGGCAACCGCGGGGCATTTTTATTACAGATGATGAAGGACAAGCTGGTGGAGCACCGGCAGTATATCCATGCCTATGGTGAGGACCTGCCCGAGGTGCGGGACTGGAAATGGCAGAGTTAGAGGAATGATACAGGCCCTCCAGTGCGCTAGTTAGCGCACTGGAGGGCCTGTATTGATTCATATAATTCGAGAGGAGGTCTCTGGTTTTAAAGATACCTCGTTAGTCCAATCCATGGCAGCCCGGGATATCGATCTTGCAATTCAGATATTGACATGGTGTGCAATCTGTATTATAGTAAAGACATAGTCAGGAGACTAAATTTTAAGCACCGGAGGCTGCGATGCGCAAGTAATTGTCGAAACACCATAAAATGATTTTTGTCAGCGTTAGTTATGACGATGGCTGTGTTTTGTGTTGGTTCGGCAAGTATTGCATTCCGGTGTATTCTTGTGCCCGTATCCAACCGGATACGGCCTTTGATCCATGCCGCACGATGTATACTGCCCTCCTTTGCATGCACAGTTCCAATGCAAAGGAGGGCTTTTTATGTTGCTGTTACAGGCAAACAATATTGTAAAATACTATGGGGAGAGAACGGTACTCTCCATTCCATCGTTCTGTGTATATGAGGGCGATAAGATCGGCATTGTGGGCGCGAACGGGGCGGGAAAATCGACCCTTTTGGCCGTGCTCAGCGGCGAGATCATGCCGGAGGAAGGAGCTGTCACACGAAAGCTGCAGCCTGTCTTGCTCCGCCAGATGCAGGCGGATGCAGGAGGAAAAGCGCCCCGCTCGGGCGGAGAGGCGCAGAAACGGCGGATTCTGGAGCAGACGGGCGACCTAAGCGCCGTGCTGTTTGCGGATGAGCCGACGGCGAATCTCGACGCGGATGGGATCGCCTGGGTGCAGCGGAGGCTGAAGGAGGCCGCAACGGTGTTGCTGGTCAGCCATGACCGGGCTCTGCTCGACAGTATCTGCACCCGCATCGTGGAGGTGGAGGACGGTGTACTCACAGAGTATACTGGAACCTACACGGATTTTCTGGCGGCGAAAGAGGAAAAGCGGAAAGAGCAGGCAGCGGCAAGGAAAGCGTATCAAACCCAAAAGGCGCAGCTGGAGGACGCGATCCGGACAAAAGAGCAGAAGGTGGCACACCAGCGGCAGAAGAAAAAGC
The DNA here is from genome assembly GCA_020860545.1 of Oscillospiraceae bacterium. Lineage (GTDB taxonomy): Bacteria > Bacillota > Clostridia > Oscillospirales > Oscillospiraceae > JAJQEJ01. The sequence goes on from JAJBUC010000065.1 coordinate 12,059, forward strand.
GGGAGTATGCGAACAATCTCTCCGAGGCGCGTTTGGGCGGGCACAAGCGCAAGGCGAGCATGAAAAAACAGGAGCAGCAGGCGAAGGTGCTGGCCGGACGGCTGGAACGTCTGGAGACGGTGGCCGCGCCACGTGAGCGTCCAAGGATGCACCTTGATTTTTCCCTGACGAATCCGCCGCAAAGCCCCTTTGTGATCAAATGCGAGGGACTCAGTTTTTCATATGGGAATCAGCGGGTATTCCGCAACGCGTCCTTTCAGATCGGGCGAAACGAGAAGGTCGCCGTCTGCGGCGTGAACGGCTGCGGGAAAAGCACATTATTTACCCTTCTGGCGCAGGGACATCCGGCGGTCAACCTTGTGCCGAAGCTCAGGCTCGGCGTGCTCCGTCAGGATTTCAGCCAGCTCGACCTTGACAAAACCGTCCTGGAAAACGCGATGTCATGCAGTATACAGAGCAGGGAAGTGGTGCGCGCGGCGCTCGCCGCGCTCCTCTTTCGCGGGGAGGACGTGCATAAAATAGCGGCGGTGCTGAGCGGCGGAGAGAAAATGCGCCTCGCGCTTGGGATGCTGATGCTCTCCGATGTGAACTGCCTGCTGCTCGACGAGCCGACCAACTATCTGGACATCCCGTCGCTTGAGGCGGTGGGGGAGGCGGTCAAGGACTACCCCGGCACCGTTCTGTTTGTCTCCCACGACAGCCGCTTTGTGGAGGCAATCGCGGATCGGAAGCTTATGATACAGGATGGTACCATCGGGGATGGAGTGGCGGCCGCAGAGAAACGGCACCCGCACGACCGTCTGGTTCTGGAGCTGCGGCGCGTGGAGCTCCTCTCCAAAATCGGCACTGCAAAGCCGGAGGAGAAGGAGAAGCTGGAGCTGGAATACCGAAAGATAACCGAGCTGCTGCAAGCTCTATGATCTGCCCGCAAAGCGAATTACCTTATAGAGCTGGATGAGGACTGAGGGCGCGAGCGCCAGCAGGACGATGAGCCCCAGCTGGGGCAGAGAAAAGGCGGCGACCTGGAACAGGTACTGCAGCGGCGGGATAAAGAGAACTGCGGCGAGCAGTACCACGCCCGCCAGAAACGCCCAAAGGCTCGCCGTATTGGTGCGCAAGCCAAGCTGGAAGATGGAGCGCTCTCCGCGGCAGTTAAAGCCGTGAAACAGGCGGGAGAGCGTGAGGGTCGCAAACGCCATGGTACTCGCGAGCGCCGCGCCCTGCGCGTGCAGGCCGATGAAAAACGCGGCCATGGTGGCGATCGCGATCAACAGGCCATAGATCAGGATGCTTACCGCCAAGCTGCGGTTGAGAAGCGGTTCCTGCGGGTCGCGCGGCTTTTGATCGAGCAGCCCTCGCTGCGCCGGTTCGACGCCGATGGCGATGGCGGGCAGACTATCGGTCAGGAGATTGATAAAGAGCAGATGCACTGCCGCAAAGGGCATAGGCAGGCCCGCGATGGAGGCGAAGAGGACGCAGATAATCCCGGCCATATTGCCGGAGAGGAGAAAGTTGATGGTGTTTTTGATGTTGGTATAGACGCCCCGGCCGTTCACCACCGCTTTTACAATGCTTGCAAAGTTATCGTCCGCGAGGATCATGGCGGCCGCGTCCTTGCTGACCTCCGTGCCGGTAATTCCCATCGCGACGCCGATGTCGGCGGCTTTCAGGGCGGGCGCGTCGTTCACCCCGTCGCCGGTCATGGAGACGATTTTACCGAGGCGCTGCCATGCGGAGACGATGCGGATTTTATGCTCCGGTGAGACGCGGGCGTAGACCGAAACCGACGGGAGGATTTCATCGAGCTGCGCGTCGGTCATCTTGTCAAGCTCCACGCCGTCAAGCGCCCGATCACCGTCGGAGAATATGCCGAGCTGGCGCGCAATGGCGGTCGCGGTCACCTTGTGGTCGCCGGTGATCATCACGGTGCGGATACCCGCGCGCTTCGCGTCGGCGACCGCCTGTATGGCCTCCGTACGCGGTGGGTCGATCATGGATATGAGCCCGAGAAAGACATAGCCCTGCTCGTCGTCAAGGGCCAGGGGACGGATTTCGCCTATCTCTCTGTATGCAAAGGAGAGCACACGCAGGCCCTCTTGGGATAGGTCTATGTTGGTCTGCGCGATGGCCTGCCGCGCATCGTCCGTCATGGGCACAACGCCGCCCGCGGTGAGCAGGTGGGTGGAGCGGGCGAGGAGCACGTCGATTGCGCCCTTTGTGTACATGGTTGGAATGCCGTCAATCATGTGCAGCGTACTCATCAGCTTGCGGTCGGAGTCAAAGGCCAGCTCGCCGAGGCGGGGGTGATGGTTGCGGTAAAGAATCTCGTCCACATAGAACTGATCGCCCAGCAGTACCAGCGCGCCCTCGGTCGGGTCGCCGATGGAGATGCCCTCGTGCTCTGTTGCGTCACTTGCCAGAATAGCCGCCTTTAAGAGGGTGCGCTGTACGGGGCTGGCAATATCCAGCTCCGATGCGCTGCAGAGCGCGCCGTCTGCGTAAATCTTCTGCGGCGTCATCTTATTCTGGGTGAGGGTGCCCGTCTTGTCCGAGCAGATGACCGATACCGCGCCCAGTGTCTCCACCGCTTTGAGGTCTTTAATGATGGCGTTCTGCCGCGCCATTTTCTGTGTGCCCATCGCCTGCACGATGGTAATGATGGAGGAGAGCGCCTCCGGGATGGCGGCGACCGCCAGCGCCACAGCGAACATCAGCGCGTCCAGAGGTGCTGCCTGATGGTAGAGGGAGAGGAGAAATACGACGAGGCAGATCACCATGATCATACCGGCAAGCCGTTTGCTGAACTGATCCAGGCTCTGCTGGAGCGGCGTTTTGCGCTGCTTTGTTTGGTTCATGAGCGCCGCGATTTTGCCCAGCTCCGTCTGCATACCCGTACCGGTCACGAGCACCGTCGCGCGCCCGTAGACGACAAGAGAGCCGGAAAAGACCATGTTTTTCCGGTCGCCAAGGGCGGTCTCCTCCTGCGTGATGGCGGCGTCGGTCTTATCCACACCCTCCGACTCACCCGTCAGAGAGCTTTCATTCACCTTGAGAGAGAAGTTTTCCAAAATCCTGCCGTCGGATACCACCATGTCGCCCGCCTCGAGCAGGACAATATCACCCGGCACAATCTGAAAGGAGGGCAGCTCCATCCGCGTGCCGCTGCGTATGACTTTGGCATTGGGGGCTGACATCGCCTTCAGGCTTTCGAGCGATTTTTCCGCGCTAAAATGCTGCCAGGTGCCCAGTATGGCGTTGAGCACCAGCACGGCGAGAATGACGATGGTGCTCTCTGCCTCGCCTGAGAGCATAGAGACAGCCGCGGCGACAATCAGGATAATCACCATGAGGTCTTTGAACTGGGAGAAAAAGACCTGTAAAACCGTTTTTTTCTTTTCCTCGGCCAGCGTATTCGGGCCGTACTGCTCCAGCCGGTGCGCTGCCTCCGCTGCCTCCAGACCGGAGGGGACGGAGGAGTCCATGGCCTGAATCGCCTCCTCCGGTGTATACGTGTGCCAGTGTGTATGTTCCTGTGGCATTGCATCATCATCACTTTCTGTAATACGGATATCATAGTAAATTATACTACCACGGGTAAATAATACTACCATAGCAGGGGCATGTCAATCTAAAAGTAGCCTATCCGGGCAATTTACAGAATATTCACACACAAGTCATGATTTGGTCTTAATTTCGGGTTAATATAAAGGCAGCTCAGAAATGAGTCAAACATCCTCCCAACACCACACCAAACTTTCTCAAATCCCTCTCCAAATGTAAACACACACACAGGCCCCCCGCTGCATGCAGCGGGGGGCCTGTGTGTGTGCATGATTGCAATCATGCTGTCCCGCTTTATTTGATAGAATCGCAATATGGGACGCCGCTGTGCTGGGAATGACCCAAGCAGCGGCCTCTTGTTCGGAGACAGGCACCTCCGCCTCTTCCGGTATCACTTCCGGTATAGCCAGGATCCCGCGTGCGCCATGCTGCGATCGGGCGCAGCAGCAGCGTAAATTGATTGCGTCATGTATTTCGGCAAATTACATTCTTGACATTTGTATGTTTCCGCTTGACAATCCACATGAAATTTTTTATACTGTAAAAAACATCACATTTAAGAAAGCGCAAAGAAGGAAAGCAGTACGCATTTCGTATGGTGCAGAGAGAAGCCGGCTGGTGCAAGGCTTACCTGAAGGATGTGGAAGGCGTTCCGGAGCTTCGGTTCTGAACTGGGCAGTAAGAACCGGCGTATGGCCTGCGTTAGAGGCAAACGAGTGTGGGTCATTCCCAAATTCAGGTGGTAGCGGATCATGCATTCGCCCTGAACCGTAAAGCGGTTCAGGGCGTTCTATTTTATATTGAAATGAGGTATGAAAAAATGAAATTTGAAGTAAGGACAAAATTTGCCAAGGAGGACATCGGCGAATTCCAGCGCGTGTCGCTGCAGACCATACAAAAGAAAAAAATGATGCTGATCAAGATCATCTACTCGGTGCTGGCGATCCTGTTTCTGTTCGGCAGTGTATGGGTTGCGGTGGAGCGGCAGGATTTCCGCTGGTTTGTCGGCGGTGTGGTTGCGGCCGCAATTTTGTTTTTCGCCGGGTATTACCAGAGCAGGCCCTCGCCCGGACGCGCATGGCGCAAGTGGAAGCGGGCAACATCAAATATGGAGATGCTCTATCAGTTTGACGAGGAAAACTTTATTGAGCGTATGGGTGCGAACAGTTATTATAAGAATAAATATACGGATATTTATGCCTGCTTTGAAAACAAGCTTAATTTCTTTGTCTTTGTTTCCAAAGAAGAGGGGTATATGATCAAAAAATCGGATTTTGTCCTTGGGAAAGCGAAGGATTTCAAAGCGTTTATCGAAAAGCAGTGCAATGGGCGCATTAAGGTCTACGCGGTGAGTGATCCGGTTGTGAAAGTGAAGAATTGAGCAGGGTAAGGGAGACAGGAAAATGGCGCAGGAATTGTCAAAAGTATATGAGCCGCAAGAGGTAGAGGCACGTATTTATCAGATGTGGGAGGAAAACGGCTGCTTTGCAGGCGTGCGTGACAGCGCGAAAAAGCCGTTTACCATCGTGATGCCCCCGCCCAACGTAACAGGGCAGCTCCACATGGGACATGCCATGGATTGCACCTTGCAGGACAGTATCATTCGATTCAAACGGATGCAGGGCTATGCCGCCCTGTGGGTGCCGGGCACAGACCACGCGGGCATTGCCACCCAGATCAAGGTGGAGGAGGAGCTGCGCAAAAACGAGGGCGTCACCCGCTATGACCTGGGGCGCGAGGCGTTTCTGGCGCGCGTCTGGGATTGGAAGGCGCAATACGGCGGGCGCATTGTCACGCAGCAGAAAAAGCTCGGCGCGTCCTGCGACTGGAGCCGCGCCCGCTTCACCATGGACGAGGGGCTTTCGCATGCGGTGCGCCATGTTTTCGTGTCCCTGTATCACAAAGACCTGATCTACAAAGGCTCGCGCATCATCCATTGGTGCCCGCACTGCACCACGGCGCTCTCCGACGCGGAGGTGGAGTATAAGGAAAAACCCGGACATCTCTGGCATCTGAAGTACCCGATCAAGGGGGAGGAGGGCCGCTATGTGGTTGTGGCGACGACCCGGCCGGAGACCATGCTCGGCGACACCGGCGTGGCGGTCAATCCGGACGATGACCGCTATCGGGATCTGGTCGGCAAGACGTGCATCCTGCCGCTGATGAACCGGGAGATTCCCATTGTGGCGGATGCCTATGTGGACATGTCGTTCGGTACGGGCTGCGTGAAGATGACGCCCGCGCATGACCCGAACGACTTTGAGGTGGGGCTCAGGCAAAACCTCGAGACCATCCGTGTGCTCGACGACAACGGGAAGGTCAATGAAAACGGCGGCAAATACTGCGGGATGGACCGCTATGAGGCGCGCCGCGCAATTGTGGAGGAGTTAGAGGCGCAGGGACTGCTCGAGCAGGTGACCGATCACGTGCACAATGTGGGCACCTGTTACCGCTGCGCGACCGATGTGGAGCCGCTGATTTCAGCGCAGTGGTTTGTAAAAATGGAGCCCCTGGCGCAGGAGGCGCTGCGCGTGGTGCAGGATGGTGAGACTCGTTTTGTCCCGGAGCGTTTTTCAAAAACCTATGTCAATTGGATGGAGAATGTGCACGATTGGTGTATCAGCCGCCAGCTCTGGTGGGGGCACCGCATTCCGGCGTGGTACTGCGACGACTGCGGCAAAATGACGGTTGCGGAGGAGGACCCAGCTGTATGCGCGCACTGCGGCGGGGTGCACATCCATCAGGAGGAGGACGTGCTGGACACGTGGTTCTCGAGCGCCCTCTGGCCGTTTTCAACCTTAGGGTGGCCGGAGGATACCGAGGATTTCCGCTACTTTTACCCGACCGATGTTTTGGTCACGGGCTATGACATCATTTTTTTCTGGGTGGCTCGAATGATCTTCTCCGGCTGTGAACAGACAGGGAAGACGCCGTTTCACACCGTCTTCATCCACGGACTGGTGCGGGATGAAAAGGGCCGAAAGATGTCCAAAAGCCTTGGCAACGGCATTGACCCGCTTGAGATGGCGGAGCAATACGGCGCGGACGCGCTGCGTTTTAATATGATCACCGGCAACAGCCCGGGCAATGACGTGCGCTTTTATCCGGAGCGCTGCGAGGCGATGCGCAATTTTGCCAACAAGATCTGGAATGCCTCCCGGTTCCTGATGATGCATCTGACTATCGACGCATGCAGGCTGCCGGAAAAGCTGGAGCCCGAGGACAAGTGGATATTGAGTAAATTCAACCGCCTGATTCCCGACGTGACGGATAATATGGAGCGGTATGAGCTCGGCGTGGCGGCGCAGAAGGTCTATGATTTTATTTGGGATTCCTATTGCGACTGGTATATTGAGATGACCAAGCCGCGCCTGCAGGGGGACGACCCGGACGCGAAAATTGCCGCGCAGCAGGTGCTGTGCTACGTACTTGACGGGATATTGAAGCTGCTCCACCCGTTTATGCCGTTCATCACGGAGGAGATTTGGCAGGCGCTGCCGCATGAGGGCGATTTTCTGATCACGGCGCAGTGGCCCGCCTACAGTCCGGCGCTGGACTTTCCGAATGAGGAGCGCGCCATGGAGGTGCTGATGGAGGCGATTAGCGCGGTGCGTACCCGCCGCGCCGAAATGAACGTCCCGCCGTCCAAAAAAGCGCATCTGACGGTAGTGACCGGGCAGGGGGATATCTTTCGCGGCGGGCTCCCGTTCCTGCGCCGCTTAGCCTATGCAGATCAGGTGGATGTGATGGAGACGCCGCCTGCGGACACGTCCGGCATGGTGGAGACGGTCACGGACGAGGCGCGGCTGTTCATGCCCCTCAGCGATCTGGTTGACCTGGAAAAAGAACGCGCGCGCGTGGAGAAAGAGCGCAAAAAGAACCGGGAGGAGCTGGATAAATTATCGGCCAAGCTCCAAAACCCCGGCTTTCTCGCAAAAGCGCCTGCACAGGTGGTGGAGGCGGAACAGCAGCGCTGCGAGAAGCTGCGCGCGCTGCTCGATAATCTGGAAAAACAGTTGGAGACGCTTTTACCCTGATGTATGCTCCCTCCATAAAATGCACATCAATCTGTATGATTTTACGCCCGCGTGACATACTAAGGAAAATAAACGCAAGGGGCGAAAATGATGGACATGACAAACAAGGAATACGCAATCTATGTGGCGGGCAAGGAAGAGCCGTCGCCGTTCTGGAAGGATTTAATTTGGGCGTTTGTGAGCGGCGGCATACTCTGCGTATTGGCGCAGGCGCTGAACAATGGCTACCTGTCCTTGGGGATGACCGAGGATACGGCGGCGGGCGCGGTTTCCGTTACCTTCATTTTTGCAGCGGCGCTCCTGACCGGACTGGGGCTGTTCCATAAAATTGCCAAATACGCCGGGGCGGGGACACTGATTCCTATCACAGGCTTTGCAAATTCCGTGGTGGCTCCCGCGCTCGAATTTCGCAGTGAAGGGCTTGTCATGGGCATGAGCGCGAAAATGTTCACCATCGCGGGGCCTGTTCTGGTCTTCGGCATCAGCGCCTCGGTGCTCTACGGGATTTTGCTACAGCTCTTCAGATAAAAAACCGATACAATTTTCACAAAAAGAGTTGACAAACAGAAAAAATGATGGTACAATTTAGCCAGAAAGAAAGGAGTGAGTCCCATGGGCTAGGATGAGCGCATTCTACCTCAAGATTCACATTCCAGCTTTCTATGCCGATGAAAAAGCAGGATGAATCAGGAATTTCTGAACCGAAGCAAAGTAACAGCACGTGATTTGAAGTAAATGGATGTAACCCGAGTCTTGGGAAATGCAAGCGCATGGTATTGAGGCGTTAGGGTGCACATTACAGGTGTGTTTGATGCAGGCAGAGGACAAGAAATTCTAAGTTCAGGAAGCTTTGGAAGCGGCAGGCTCTGTGCAAAATCTGCAGAAAGTAAGAGGTTTGCGCATTGGAAAATCCCATCTGGAAATAGCCCCCCGATCACACTGAGTGGATGATCGGGGGGCTGAGCCGTTTTATGGCGCATGATTAATCTTCAATATAACTGCGTACGCGCAGTGTCACACCCAAATCCCGTACAATCTGACGGCAGCGGTCCATTTCGTCCTGGCTCTTGTCCTTATCCACCACAGTCATGATAATGTTGGGCACATATTCCTTTGCCTTCAGGGTGAAGTCCAGCATGGCGTGCCACGCGGCTTCGCCGTCCCGCGGTTTGGTGACGGCGACATACTCCGCACAGGTGGAGCCATTGAGGGAAATGGAGAGGGTGTCCACCCGCTCCTGCAGCAGCGGCGTGATATCGTGCCCCGCAATCAGGTTGCCGTGCCCGTTTGTGTTGATGCGTACAGGCGGAAGATTGCCCCACTTGTCTTTGAGGGCATCAATCAGCCGGACAATATCGTCGATCCGGTACATCGGCTCGCCAAAACCGCAGAAAACCAGCTCTTGATACTGTGGAAGATCGCGCGCCAACAGATCCGCCAGCGCCTCGTCATAGGTCGGCTCGTGCTCCAGCCAGAGGTCATCGGCGTAGATACTGCCGTCGTTTCCGTTGTGCCGCAGGCAGAAGATGCAGGCGCAGTCACAGCGGTTGGTGAGGTTGACATAGAGTCCGCTGCCGTATTCATAGGATATCGTCATCATGCGAAACCCCCTCCTCTATCCCAAAAAAACGTTTTCCGTTTTCCTTCGTGATTGCGGCAACCTCCTCGATGGAACGTCCCTTGACCTGTGCGATGACCTCCGCGACACGGTAGACGTAGCCGGAGTCGTTGCGTTTGCCGCGGAAAGGCTCCGGTGTGAGATAGGGCGCATCTGTCTCAATCATAACAGACTCCATCGGGAGCCATTCAATGACCTCCAGCGCCCGCCGCGCGTTTGGAAACGTAACCGCGCCGGTGAAGGAGAGGCTCCAGCCGAGCGCGACGAGTGTTTTGGCATCCTCCAGCCCGCCGGAATAGCAGTGGTAGACGCCCGTTACATTCGGGTAGGCACGCACCGCGTCGAGACAGTCGCGGTGCGCCTCGCGGTCATGAACAATGACCTTTTTGTTGAGTCGGCCTGCCAGATCCAGTTGGGCGTGGAAGACATCACGCTGCTGCTCACGCGGAGAAAAATCATAGTGGTAATCCAGACCGATTTCCCCGATGGCGACCACCTTGGGGTGATAGCTGAGGGCCTGCAGGCCGGCCAGCCAGCCGGGGGGGACGTCCTTGGCCTCGTGGGGGTGTACGCCGACCGCGGCGTAGAGAAAGGGGTACTGCTCGGCGAGCTGGATGCATGCGCGCGCCGAGGGCAGGTCTTCTGCCGGACAGACGACAAGATCCACGCCCTGCTCCGGCAGGGCACAGAGCACTTGGTCGCGGTCTTGTTTGAATGATTTACTGTAGTAGTGGGCGTGGGTGTCAAAATACATGGTGATTCCTCCGTGACATTGCTGGGGGATTTGATACCTAATATCATAGCACGCGGGGTGGGGAAGGTCAAATGTTATGCAGCTGTCAGATCATGCCCTCCGCCCGGAGAAACGCAAGCAGCCGGTTGGGGGTGTTCTCCTCCGGATGCTCCAAAATCAGGAAGGCCATCCGCTTTTGGGCTGCGCCGATTGCCGGGCCGTGCAGGCCGTGCGCCTGCAATACCTCGGCCGGGAGGGACAGCAGTCGGATAGCACCCCGCTCCGGGTGCAATACCGCCTGCCGGACAGAACGCGGGACAGGCAGCGCGCGGATGGGGAAGCCGGTCAAAGTACAGAAGCGCGGCCACCGCGCTTCGGGCGTCGCCGGTACCGGCCGGAGTGCCGACAGGTCGGGGGCGGTCATGTCGGGCTGTAAATGGGAGAGCAGCCCATTTGTGAGCAGCAGTGCCGCGCGTTCAGGGCGCTGCGAGCAGAGCGTCTTTGTCATTTCAGTATAAATCCGCTCCCCGGCAAGACCTGCCGCACGCGGCGCACATGAGGAGAGCGCGCGCAGGGTAGCCTCCTCCAGCGCAAAATCGAGCTGCGCGGAAAAGCGTACCGCGCGAAACATCCGCAGGGCGTCCTCTGTAAACCGGAGCGCCGGACTGCCCACGCATCGGATGCGCCGCGCCGCGAGGTCAAACTGCCCCTGATAGGGGTCAATGATTGCATCATCTGTATCCAGCGCCATCGCATTGATGGTAAAATCGCGCCGCGCCAAATCCTCCGTCAGGCTGTGCCCGAAGGTGACGCTGTCTGGGCGGCGACTGTCGCTGTACGCCCCATCGGTGCGAAAGGTGGTCACCTCCACCGCGCCGTCTGCCGTCGGGACGGTCACCGTGCCGTGACGCAGTCCGGTGGGGACGGCATGGGGGAACAGCCGCAGCACCTCGTCCGGTGTTGCGCAGGTTGTGATATCGTAGTCCTGCGGCGGATTGCCCAGCAGAAAATCCCGTACGCACCCGCCGACGAAATAGGCCGCAAAGCCGGCATCGAGCAGGCTGTCACGGCAGAGTCGGATTGCATGGGGGATGCAAAAAATAGCCATAGTTAGCCGCCTTTTCGGTATCATTTCAGAAAGAAGTGACTATAATGTGGAAAGACCTTGCCAATTGGAACGCGCGGTATTATAATAAAATATTGCAGTTGAAACTACATATGTGACTGTGCGCGGCGTGGTCTGCTGACATAAATCATTATAAACGGGAAAAGAGGGTGTGTAAACCCTATGGCAATCAATATCCATGACTATATTCACCCCGGCGCGCGCCTGCATCTGGTGGGCATCGGCGGGGTTTCCATGTCACCGCTCGCAGAAGTGCTGCGTGGCATGGGAGCGGAGATTACCGGCTCCGATACCAACGACGGGGCGGCGGTGGCGCATTTGCGCACGCTTGGGATACCGGTGGTCATCGGCCACTGGGCGGAGAGCGTGCACGGAGCGGAGGCTGTGGTCAGAACGGCGGCGGTACATGACGATAATCCGGAGATTGCCGAGGCGCGCAGTCTTGGCATCCCGGTTTTTGAGCGTGCGCAGGCGTGGGGCTCCATTATGCGCGGGTATCAGAATGCGCTCTGCATTGCAGGTACGCACGGGAAGACTACAACCACATCTATGTGCACGCACATCGCCATGGCGGCGGCGCTCGACCCCACGGTCATGATCGGCGGCACCCTCCCGCTGCTCGGCGCAGGGCACCGGGTGGGTAACGGAGATACCATTATTCTGGAGAGCTGTGAGTACTGCAACTCCTTTCTCTCCTTTGCGCCTACGGTGGCTGTTATTTTAAATATTGAGGCGGATCATCTCGACTTTTTTCACGATCTGGAGGATGTTGAGCATTCCTTTCGCACCTTTGCCGAGCTTGTGCCGGAAAGCGGCGCTGTGGTGGCGAATTGCGAGGATGAAAACACCATGCATACACTGCAGGGGATATCCCGCCGTGTGGTCTCCTTTGGTCTGGAAAGAGGGGATATTCACGCGGCGAACCTGACTTGGGAGCGCGGGCTGCCGACGTTTGATATTTTGCTGCACGGTGCCCACTTTGCCCATGTTTCCCTCCATGTGCCGGGAATGCATAATGTAAAGAATGCGCTTGCTGCAGCGGCGGCTGCGGTTGCGCTGGCGATCCCCGCTGCAGCGGTGGAGCGTGGGCTGGACGCCTTCCGCGGGCCGGCACGCCGCTTTGAGTATAAGGGGAGCTATAACGGTGCGCATATATATGACGATTACGCCCATCATCCGGGTGAGCTGCGCGCGCTGCTCGCGGCGGCGGAGAAGCTGGGCTATGCGCGGGTGATCTGCGCGTTTCAGCCGCATACCTATACCCGTACAAAGGCTTTTTTTGACGCGTTTGCCGAGGTGCTCCGCAAGCCGGATATTACCTTGCTCGCGGAGATTTACGCCGCACGTGAGACAAACGAGCTCGGTGTTTCGTCGCGCCAACTGGCGCAGGCGGTGCCCGGCAGCCGGTATTTCCCGACGCTGGACGAATTAGCGGACTATCTGGCGGAGATTGCAAGGCCAGGTGATCTGATTCTCACCGTCGGGGCAGGCGATATCTATACCGTGGGTGAGGCGCTGACCCATCCGCTGCTATAGCGTGTATTTGAAAGAGAGATTGGCCGTGCTGATACTGCGTCTATATTATGAGTTTTTTCAGGTGGGGCTTTTTTCCGTCGGAGGCGGACTTGCGACCATTCCGTTTTTACAGCGGATGGGCGAGAGTACACTCTGGTTTTCACAGGTTGAGCTGACCAATATGATCGCAATCTCTGAATGTACGCCGGGGCCGATGGGGATCAATATGGCCAGCTATGTCGGCTACCATGTCGCGGGTATTCCGGGCGCTGTGGTGGCTACACTGGGAGAGATCACCCCGTCAATTATTATTATTTTGATCATTGCGCGGTTTTTACGCGCGTTTCGGCAGAACAGGGCGGTGGACGCCGTGTTTTATGGCCTGCGCCCTGCCGCGACGGCACTGGTTGCCGTTGCGGTCTACGAGGTCGCAAAGCTGGCGTTGATTGCGTGGGATCAATTTGCCGCCGCCGGTGCCGTATGGGCGCTGTTTCATTGGAAAAGCCTGCTTCTCGTTGCAGTGATTCTTGTCTGCATGGCAATTCCGCGCCTGCGGAGGCTGCACCCCATCGTATATATCGGCGTTTCCGCTGCGGCGGGCATTCTATTTCGCTTTCCATAGGCATCACAATAGACATCACAATTGAAATACAGTAGAGCGTCTCAGATGTTGAGACGCTTTTTTTGCCTACACAAGTAATATTTTACATTAAAAGAAAAAAACAGAATTTACGACACATTTTACACTCCATATGTGGTATAAACTCTTTGATTGGTTACCAAATAAAGGGACAGCAGGATGCAGATGTAATATATTTGGGTGGTGTTTGCGGTGAGCAGATGGATCAAAAAGTACGCACACTGGGTTGCCGGGGCCTGCGCGCGCCTGCGCGCAAAACGTGTTTTG
>JAJBUC010000089.1:0-5116 GCA_020860545.1 Oscillospiraceae bacterium
CCCACGGGCATGATCATAAACTCCTGAATATCCACATTGTTGGTCGCATGTGCGCCGCCGTTTAAAATATTCATCATCGGCACGGGGAGGGTTTTGGCGTTAACGCCGCCGATATAGTTGTAGAGAGAGGTGCCCAGCGATTCCGCCGCCGCCTTGGCACATGCCAGTGAGACGCCGAGTATCGCGTTCGCGCCCAGACGGCTTTTGTTGGGCGTACCGTCAAGCGCAATGAGCAGCTGATCGATTGCGGTCTGGTCGAGCACGTTGATGCCGACGAGTGCCTCTGCAATCTCGTTGTTGACGTGCGCTACCGCCGTCTCCACACCCTTGCCGAGGTAGCGGGTTTGATCGCCGTCGCGCAGCTCACATGCTTCATAAATACCGGTGGAGGCCCCGGACGGCACGGCGGCGCGTCCCACAACGCCGTCCTCCAGATAGACCTCCACCTCAATGGTCGGGTTGCCGCGGGAATCAAGTATCTCCCTGCCGAGAACATCAACAATTTCAATGAGTTGCTTCATGCGTACCGCCTCTTTCTTAACGTTTTATGAGATGATCAGGCTGACGCCGGTCATCTCCTCCGGTTTTTCCAGCCCCATGATATCCAGCATGGTCGGCGCGATGTCGGAAAGCCGTCCGTCGCGCAGCTGCACGTCCGCACCGACCAAAATGAACGGTACAGGGTTTGTAGTGTGCGCGGTAAACGGCGCGCCGTCCGCTTCGGTCATCTGCTCCGCGTTTCCATGGTCGGCTGTGATCATAGTGATACCGCCCATTTTAGAGGTCACTTCCACCACTTTGCCGACACAGGCGTCCACGGTCTCCACCGCCTTGACCGCCGCCTCATAAACGCCGGTGTGCCCGACCATATCGCAGTTTGCGTAATTCAATATGATCACGTCGTAAGCGCCGCTTTCGATCCGCCGTACAACCTCGGCGGTCACCTCCGGCGCACTCATCTCCGGCTTGAGATCATACGTTGCCACTTTGGGCGACGGGATAAGCGCGCGTGCCTCGCCGTCAAAGACGGTCTCCGCCCCTCCATTAAAAAAGAAGGTCACATGGGCATATTTTTCCGTCTCCGCAATGCGCAGCTGTGTCAGGCCCAAACGACTGAGATATGCGCCAAAGCTGTCCGTGATCTCCGCGCGCGGATAAGCAACGAGTACGTCCTTCAGATTTGTGTCGTACTCCGTCATGCAGACAAAGGTGGTATCCGGGATCACGTCCGGGCGCGTCACATCGGCAAGTGCGGGGTCAACAAAGCAGCGTGTCAGCTCCCGCGCCCGGTCGGGGCGAAAGTTGAAGAAAATGATGGCGTCCCCGTCGTGCACGCCCGCATCCTCTACACAGACCACCGGCACAACAAATTCGTCCGTCACGTCGGCGGTGTAGGATTCCTCCACCGCCGCAAGCGGGTCGGGCGCGTACGCTCCCTCGCCGAGCGCAATGGCGTCATACGCGCGCTGGACTCTCTCCCAGCGCTTGTCGCGATCCATCGCGTAATAGCGGCCCATCACACTCGCAATCTGTCCGGTGCCGATTGTTTCGCACTGCTTCAGTAGTGCCGCGACATAGCCGTGCCCGGAGGTCGGGGTGACGTCGCGCCCGTCCAGAAACACATGGATGAGTACGCGTTCGACACCCTGCTCTTTCGCCATACGCAGCAACGCATAGAGATGGGCATTGTGACTGTGCACGCCGCCGTCTGACAGAAGGCCCATCAGGTGCAGCGTCCCATGATGCGCGCGGCAGTCGGACATGGCTGCTAAAAAAGCTTCATTCCGAAAGAAAGCGCCGTCTTCGATCTCTTTGCTGATCCGCGGCAGATCCTGATAGACAACACGCCCCGCGCCAATATTGGTGTGACCGACTTCAGAGTTCCCCATCTGTCCGTCCGGCAGTCCGACATCACGCCCTGACGCCGAAAGGCGGCTGGACGGGCACTGAGACTGCAGCTCATCCAGACACGGTGTGCTCGCGTTGCGCACCGCGTTGCCGGTGACGTCATCCCGCAGGCCATAGCCGTCCATGATAATAAGCGTCGTCGGTGTCTTCATGCAATCACCTCAAATCTGAAAAATCTGCTGGGTATGTCACTCCGTTGTCTGATTTGCCGCTTTGATAATCGCCACGAACTCTTGTGCCTTCAGGGAGGCACCCCCGATAAGACCGCCGTCTATATCCGGCTGCGCGAGCAGCTCATATGCGTTTTCCGCATTCATGGAGCCGCCGTACTGAATGGTGACGGAGCGCGCGATGCGCGCGCCGTACAGCTGGCGAATGACGGCGCGAATCTCCCGGCAGACCTCCTCCGCCTGCGCCGCAGTCGCGGTTTTACCGGTGCCAATCGCCCAGATCGGCTCGTAGGCGACGGTGACATGGCGCACCCTGTTTTCCGGCAGTCCGGCAAAGAGCGCCTTCACCTGATAGTGGATCACCTCCATGGTAAGGCCCATCTCCCGCTGCTCCAGACTCTCTCCAACGCAGGCAATCGGGCACAGGCCGACCTCCAGCGCGTGGCTTACCTTTTTGTTGACGGTAAAATCTGTCTCATTGTAGTATTGCCTGCGCTCGGAGTGGCCGATAATAACATATTTTACACCGATATCCTTCAACATCTCGGCGGAAACCTCACCGGTGTAAGCTCCACTTGATTCAAAGTGGCAATTTTCCGCGCCAATGCTGACACTGCAGTCCTTAAACTGGCGTATTGCAGGGATAATATTGACGTACGGCATGCAGAGGACGACGTCACACCACTTCGGGCGGCCGATCACCGGGCGCAGCGCTTCGGCAAACGCCTTCGTCTCCGAGAGGGTATGATTCATCTTCCAGTTGCCCGCAATAATCGTTTTTCTATAACGGCGATTCAAATTGTAACATTCCTTTCCTCTCTTTTGGAATACAAATTCTTACATATCCAGCAGACAGGTCACGCCCGGCAGCTCCCTGCCCTCTAAAAATTCCAGCGTAGCGCCGCCGCCGGTGGAAATATAGGTCATCCGCTCCGCATACCCCATCTGATCGACCGCCGCAGCAGAGTCGCCGCCGCCGACGATGGTCACGCCCTCGCATTCCGACAGCACCTTTGCAATGGACCGGGTGCCGCCCGCAAAGGAGGGAAACTCAAACGCGCCCATTGGGCCGTTCCAGATGATAGTTGCCGCATCTTTGAGCCCATCAGAAAAAATTTCAACTGTTTTTGGGCCGATATCGAGCCCCATCAGCCCGTCCGGAATATCCTCACCGGTACAGACCGGCTTTGCATCCGCGCTGAATTCAGACGCCGCGAGATGGTCGACCGGGAGCAGCAGTGTTACACCGCGCGCCTTAGCCTTCTGCATCATCTCTTTGGCGTACTCTATCCGGTCCGGCTCCAGCAGAGATTTCCCAACCGTATGCCCTTGCGCCTGCTTAAACGTGTACGCCATTCCACCGCCGATGACCAGAATATCCGCCTTATCCAGCAGCTTATTGATCACGCCGAGCTTGTCGGATATTTTGGCCCCGCCGAGTACCGCCGCCATGGGGCGCATCGGCTTGCTCAGGGCGTTGCCCAGCATATGTAGCTCCTTCTCCATCAGAAAACCGGCCACCGCAGGCAGATAGGCCGCTACGCCGCTCGTGGAGGCGTGGGCGCGGTGCGACGCGCCAAACGCGTCTGAAACAAAAATTTCCGCCATATCCGCCAGCCGTTTTGCAAAGATCGGGTCATTTTTCTCCTCTCCGGGATGGAATCGGAGGTTTTCCAGCAGCATAATTTGCCCCGGCTGGATCGCGGCGGCTTTGGATACGGCCTCCTCTCCAACGATATCGGGGACAAACATTACCCCGCGTCCGAGCAGCTGCCCCAGACGAATAGCGACCGGCCCAAGACTCAGGTCCTGATCCCACGATCCCTTCGGTTTGCCCAGATGGGAGCAGGCAATGATCGCCGCGTTATGCTCCAGCAGGTATTTTATCGTCGGCAGGGATGCCATAATGCGCTTGTCGTCGGTGATCTGCCCGGTTTTTCTGTTCTGGGGCACATTAAAATCACAGCGCAATAGAACTTTTTTACCGTTCAGGTCGATATCTCTGATGGTCTTTTTACTGTACTTCATAAAAAGCTCCTTTCATATCTCCCTCCCCAACGAGGTTTGGAAAATCAAGCTGTCGCAGAGCTTCATACGCCAAAATCGCGGCAGCATTGGACAAATTCAGGCAACGTGCCTCCTGTTTTACCGGAATACGGATACATCGCTCCGGGTAAGCCATGCGCAGCGGCTCCGGCAGGCCGGCCGTCTCTTTACCAAAAATCAGGTAACAATCATTTTCAAACTGAGCTGCAGTATAGGGTTGCGGCGCTTTCGTCGTCGCAAGCCAGATGTTGTGCGCGCCCGCTCCGGTGGTCTGAAAAAAATCATCCAGATTCTGATGGACATGCAGATCTACCAAGTGCCAGTAATCCAGCCCCGCACGCCGCACCGCCTTGTCGCTGATGTCGAAGCCCAGCGGCTCAATCAGGTGCAGGTGGCAGCCGGTGACGGCGCAGGTGCGGGCGATATTCCCGGTGTTTTGCGGAATTTCCGGTTCAAAAAGCACCAAATGAATCATGAAAAGGTCCAACTCCTGCCATTGATGTGAAGCATATGCAAACTGTGCGTAATGTATAAATTTGGTGGCTGATACAGCTTTGCCTATAAAAAATATTGTATCACACTTTTCCACGAATTACAACACGAAAAGAGCCCAAAAAGATGCAAAAAACTTCTCAATCTATGCCAAATCATTGCAATTACTGGTTTTCTTGATTGTACTTTATTTTCAGAAATAATTGTGTTAAAATGGTGTTTACAGAAAAACCGATTGGGGGAGGCAGAACACATTGGACAGCGGTGAAAAGCAAAAGCGAATTGTGGTGAAAGTGGGTACGTCCACGCTGACGTGGGAGAACGGGAACGTGCAGCTACACCACATCGACCTGCTCGCGCGTGCCCTCTCCGACCTGAAGGGCATGGGGCATGAGGTTATTCTCGTCTCATCCGGTGCCATTGCCATCGGCATCGGAAAGCTCGGTATGCAGGAGCGTCCGGCTGCGCTGCGAATGACTCAGGCCGCCGCCGCGGTCGGC